>JAHJQE010000003.1 GCA_018819205.1 Gammaproteobacteria bacterium | reverse complement strand
CGCATGCAGCAGCTGGACTATCTGCAGCGCAGACTGGTACATCCGGCACAGCGTATACAGCAGCAGACGGATCTTCTGGATGCCATGCGCCGCCGCCTCGATCTGTCGCAAGGCAGCCTGATGCAGCAAAGGGCATGGCAGTTGCGTTCTCTCATGCAACGCCTGGGTGCTCTCGCTCCGGATGTAGAGGCACCGCACCATCTGCTGGCTACTTGCTCCCAACGCATGGCGGCCGCCTTGGCGCGTCAGCTTGAACGCCACGAAGACAGGTTGCTCGCGCTACAACAACATCTGCATCTGCTCGACCCGAATCAAGTACTGGCGCGTGGCTATAGTCTGGTGCGAAACAGGAACGGAGACATCGTGACCGACAGTCACCAAATTACGAACGGTGAATTGCTGGATATCAAGTTTGCACAAGGCGGAGCACAAGTTCTGGTGCAGGAAACACTAGAGCCGAAAGTAGTTTAGGATAAAATCCGCGCTCGCTTCCCGATACTTATCCAAGATGAATCTTCCTTTCTCTCGACGCACCCTATGGCTGACTTTACTGGCCTTGGTTGTCATCTGGTTCGGCAATCTGGAATACCGCAAACTGATCAAGCCGGATGAGGGGCGATACGCAGAGATCCCGCGCGAGATGGTGGCCAGCGGTGATTGGGTCACTCCCCACCTCAACGACTTCAAATATTTCGAAAAACCTCCGTTGCAGTACTGGGCCACGGCAGTCGCTTACGAGGTATTCGGTGAACATCAATGGACCTCGCGCCTGTGGACCGCGCTGACCGGTTTCCTTGGCATCCTGCTCACCGGTTTCGTAGGTATGCGCCTGTTCGGAAGGGCGGCGGGGTTGTATGCCGCGCTGATCCTTGGCAGCAGTACGCTCTATGTATTGATGGCGCATGTGAACACGCTCGACATGGGCGTGACCTTCTTCATCACGCTTGGCATCTTCTCGCTGTTGCTGGCACAGAATGAACAAGCGATTCCCTTCAGGCGCAACTGGATGATGCTGGCTTGGGCTGGCATGGCATTGGCGGTGTTGAGCAAGGGTTTGATGGGCCTGATCCTGCCCGCTGCTGCCTTATTCCTCTATTCGGTCTTCAATCGGGATGCGGCGATATGGCTGCGCATGCACTGGATCAGCGGGCTGCTGGCGTTCTTCGCGGTCGCCGCGCCATGGTTCGTGCTGGTGATGCAGGCCAATCCCGAGTTCTTTCAGTTCTTCTTCATACACGAACACTTCGAACGCTTCCTGACCAAGGTGCACTCACGCTATCAGCCATGGCACTACTTCGTGCCCATCCTGCTATTCGGCATGCTGCCCTGGACCTTGTTGATGGTAGATGCTTTGCTGCGCACATGGCGTGGCAGTGCCGCACAGCTTCGTCACTTCAGTCCCGAACGTTTCCTGCTGGTGTGGGCAGTGTTCGTCTATCTGTTCTTCTCGCTTTCCAGTTCCAAACTGCCGTCCTATCTGCTGCCGATGTTCCCCGCGCTGGCCTTGCTGATGGGCAAGCAGATCGCTGCGATGTCTGCGCGTCGCCTGTTCTGGTTGATCGCACCGGTGCTGCCGGTATTGCTGGTCTTGCTGTTCGGACTGGGTCCGCTGGTCAATCAGCAGTCCGAGAATCCGGTACAGCATGAGATGTATTCCGCCTACGCCGACTGGCTGACGATAGCCGCTGCAATCTGGCTGGTGGGAACGGCCATCGCTCTTTACGGTATCAGGCGCGAAAAAGTGGCGAGCGCTCTGGCAGTGCTTGCGCTGGCTTCGTTGCTGGCCGGGCAGATCGGCATCACCGGCTACAACACCATCGCCCGTGAAAGATCAGGCTATCCGATCGCCGAAGCGATCGCCCCGCACATCAAACCCGAAGCACCGTTCTATTCGATCGAGAACTATGAGCAGACGCTGCCGTTCTACCTGAAGCGCACGTTTATTCTGGTCGATTTCAAGGACGAGATGGCATTCGGCATCCAGCAAGAACCGCACAAGTGGATACCCGATATCGCCACGTTCGCGCAACGCTGGAATAGCGACAAGGAAGCCTATGCGATCATGCCGTTGCGCGTGTTGCCCGAACTGGAGGAGAAAGGCCTGCCCATGAAAGAGATATTCCGTGACCATCAACTCGTGGTGGTGATCAAGCCATGAGCCTGCTCAACTTCAGCCTCATCTTCATCGGCGTGATGCTCAACGCTGCCGCGCAGATCCTGATGAAGGCGGGCACCAATGCCATCGGCCACTTTGAATTCAGCATGGCAAACGTCATGCCCATCGGCTGGAAACTCGCTACCGAGTGGCACATCGTCACCGCCTTGTTCTGTTACGGCATCAGCGTAGTGGTATGGATCCTGGCGTTGTCGCGCGTGCCGGTCAGCATCGCTTTTCCCATGTTGTCCATGGCCTATGTGGTGAATGCCGTCGCGGCCAAATACCTGCTCGGCGAGGACTTCAATGTCACCAAGCTGGTCGGCATGGGTGTGATCATCATCGGCGTCATCATCATTTCGAGAGCGTAAGCATGTCCGAGTTTCTACCCTTTACCAAACCCTACATCGATGAAGCGACCATCGCCGCGGTCGGCGATGTGTTGCGCTCCGGCTGGATCACATCAGGCCCCAAGGTGCAGGCGTTCGAGAAAGCACTCTCCGAATATTTCGGTGGACGTCCGGTGCGCACCTTCAACTCCGGCACCTGTACCATGGAGATCGCACTGCGCATCGCGGGTATCGGAGCAGGAGACGAAGTCATCACCACGCCCATCTCCTGGGTGGCCACTGCCAACGTCATCATAGAAGTCGGCGCCACCCCGGTGTTCGTAGACATCGATCCGGTCACGCGCAACATAGATCTGGACAAGGTCGAGGTCGCCATCACACCGCGTACCAAAGCCATCATCCCAGTCGATTTGTCTGGGTTGCCGGTGGATCGCGACCGGCTGTATGCCATCGCGCACAAACACAAGCTGCGCGTGGTGGAGGACGCTGCGCAGGCGCTGGGCTCGAAATGGAACGGCAAGCGTATCGGCAGCTTCGGCGATTTCGTTTCCTTCAGCTTCCAGGCCAACAAGAACCTTACCACCACCGAAGGCGGCTGTCTGGTGCTGAACAACGACGAAGAAGCGCGCCTCGCCGAGAAATACCGGCTGCAAGGCGTCACGCGTACCGGCTTCGATGGCATGGATGTCGATGTGCTGGGTGGGAAGTTCAATATGACCGACGTCGCGGCCGTCATCGGCCTTCATCAGTTGCCGCAACTGGATACCATCACGGCACGCCGTCACGCACTGGCGCAACATTACTTCACCACCTTCGGTGCGGATTTCGCGCAACAGAGTGGTGTGCAGCTGCCGGTAAAGGACTTCACGAACACCAACTGGCACATGTTCGAGATCGTACTGCCTGAAACCATCGCACGCGCCGATTTCATGGCGAAGATGAAGGAACAGCACCAGATCGGCTGCGGCGTGCATTACCCGCCCATCCACCTGTTCCGGATGTACCGCGAGCGCGGCTTAAAGGAAGGCATGTTTCCGGTCGCGGAGCGCGTCGGTCGTCACATCGTCACCTTGCCATTGTTCCCCAGAATGAGCGAGGCCGAGGTGGAACGAGTGGTCGCGGCGGTACGGGGAGTGCTGACTGCTTAGTGGATTTCTTTCCACTGCGGTAGAATGCCGCCCCTATGAGCGCTATCCAACTTTCGGTCGTCATTCCCGTCTACAACGAAGAGCAGGGGCTGCAATCCCTGTTCGACCGGCTCTATCCGGCGCTGGACAAGCTGTCCATCCCCTACGAGATCGTGTTCGTCAATGACGGCAGCCGCGACCGTTCCGCCGCCATCCTGCGCGAGCAGTTCCAGAAACGTCCCGATGTGACGCGCGTGGTGCTGTTCAACGGCAACTTCGGCCAGCACATGGCGATCATGGCCGGCTTCGAGCAATGCCGCGGCCAGCGCGTGGTGACGCTGGATGCCGACCTGCAGAACCCGCCGGAAGACACCCACCTGTTGTTGGCCAAGATGGACGAGGGGTACGACTACGTCGGCTCCATCCGCCGCCAGCGCAATGATAGCTGGTGGCGCCATGTCGCCTCGCGCGCCATGAACGGCCTGCGTGAGAAGATCACGCGTATCAAAATGACCGACCAGGGCTGCATGTTCCGCGCCTACGACCGCAACATCATCGATGCGGTCAACAGTTGCAAGGAGGTGAATACCTTCATCCCGGCGCTGGCCTACAGTTTTGCCAAGAATCCGGCTGAAGTGGTGGTGGGGCATGAGGAGCGTGCTGCGGGCGAGTCCAAGTATTCCCTGTACAGTCTGATCCGCCTCAACTTCGACCTGATGACCAGCTTCTCGCTGGTGCCGTTGCAGATATTCTCCATGCTGGGCATGCTGATCTCGCTGGGTTCGGGGGCTTTCTTCGTGTTCCTGGTGATACGCCGCCTGATCATCGGGCCCGAAGCGGAAGGCCTGTTCACCCTGTTCGCGCTGATGTTCTTCCTGATCGGTATCGCGCTGTTCGGCATCGGCCTGCTGGGTGAGTACATCGGACGTATCTATCAGCAAGTGCGCCACAGGCCGCGCTATCTGATCGAAGCTGTGCTGGAACAGACAGAAGAGAAACCGAAGCGCACGCGCAAGCCTAAAGCCGTTGCGGAAACGCCTGTCGACCTGTTCGTGGACGGCAAGGAATGAGTCGTGCGGTCGTCTTCGCATATCACAACGTCGGCTACCGTTGCCTGAACGTATTGCTCGCGCACGGTGTGGACGTGGCGCTGGTAGTGACACACCGCGACAATCCGAACGAAAACATCTGGTTCGACAGTGTCCAGAAGCTGGCCGAATTGCACGGCATCCCGACCATCACTCCGGACAACCCGAACGTGCCGGAAGTGATCGCACAGATCGGCGCCCTGCGGCCGGATTTCTATTTCTCGTTCTACTACCGTGAGATGCTGAAGCCGGAACTGCTGGCGATCCCCAAACAGGGCGCGTTGAACATGCACGGTTCTTTGCTGCCGAAATATCGGGGCAGGGTGCCGGTGAACTGGGCCATCATCCACGGCGAGACCGAGACTGGTGCCACGCTGCATTACATGACCGAGAAGCCGGACAACGGCGACATCGTGGCGCAGCAGGCTGTGCCTATCCTGCCGGACGATACAGCGCATGAGGTGTTCCAGAAGGTGACCGTCGCGGCTGAAATGGCCTTGAACGATGTCCTTCCTGCTTTGCTGGCCGGAAAAGCGCCGCGCATCAAGCAGGATCTATCCAAAGGCGGGTATTTTGGCGGACGCAAACCGCAGGATGGCGAAATCGACTGGGCACAGAATGCGCAAAACATTCATAATCTCGTCCGCGCCGTGGCGCCGCCGTATCCCGGAGCCACCACGACCCTGCTGGGCAAGCCCATGCGCATCCTGCAGACCTTGATGGTGCAGGGCGCTGCAAGTGGGAAAGCGGCGTTCTATGTGCGTGATGGCAAGGCCTACGCGCGATGCGGCACAGGAACGTTACAGGTAGTACGTTTCGAACTGGACGGCAGCGAGATGACTGCGCAAGATTTCGCCGAGAAATTCGGTACTGAAGAATTTGAATTCAATCGTTGAGGCTATAAAAATGAAGAAAGTCCTGATCCTGGGTGTGAACGGTTTCATCGGTCACCATCTGTCCAACCGCATCCTCGAAACCACCGACTGGGAAGTCTACGGTATGGACATGAGCACCGACCGTATCTCCGACCTGATCGGCAAGCCGCGCTTCCATTTCTTCGAAGGCGACATCACCATCAACAAGGAATGGGTCGAATACCACGTCAAGAAGTGCGACGTGATCCTGCCGCTGGTCGCCATCGCCACACCGGCCACTTACGTCAAGCAACCGTTGCGCGTGTTCGAGCTGGACTTCGAAGCCAACCTGCCTATCGTGCGTGCATCTGTAAAGTACAACAAACACCTGGTGTTCCCGTCCACTTCCGAAGTCTACGGCATGTGCCACGACGAGGAATTCGACCCGGAAAATTCCGAGCTGATCTGCGGCCCGATCAACAAGCCGCGCTGGATCTATTCCAACTCCAAGCAGCTGATGGACCGCGTGATCTGGGGCTACGGCATGCAGGACAACCTGAACTTCACGCTGTTCCGTCCGTTCAACTGGATCGGCGCCGGTCTGGACTCCATCAACACGCCGAAGGAAGGCAGCTCGCGCGTGGTGACCCAGTTCCTGGGCCACATCATCCGCGGCAACAACATCAGCCTGGTAGACGGCGGACATCAGAAACGCGCCTTCACCTACATCGATGACGGTATCGATGCGCTGATGAAGATCATCGAGAACAAGGATGGCATCGCCACCGGCAAGATCTACAACATCGGCAACCCGACCAACAACTACGCCATCCGCGATCTGGCCGACATGATGCTCAAGCTGGCGAACGAGTACCCCGAGTACAGCGAGTCCGCCAAGAAGGTGAAGATCGTCGAAACGACATCCGACGCCTACTACGGCAAGGGCTACCAGGACGTGCAGAACCGCGTACCCAAGATCACCAACACCTGCGATGAACTGGGCTGGAAACCGACCACCACCATGGCCGACACCCTGCGTAAGATCTTCGACGCCTACCGCACGCAGATCGCCGAAGCGAAGGGTCTGGTCGATTAAAAACAGTTCCGGGTGCCGAGTAACCAGTGCTGAGGAAAACCCGCACACTCCGAACTCAGCACTCAGCACTCAACACTCGTTTCCATGAAAAAGCTCGCTCTCAAGATCGACGTCGATACCTATCGTGGTACGCGTGAAGGTGTGCCGCGTCTGGTCGAGGTCCTGCAACGCTACCAGGCGCAAGCCAGCTTTTATTTCTCATTGGGGCCCGACCACACGGGCCGCGCCATCAAACGCGTGTTCCGTCCCGGCTTCATGAAGAAAGTCTCACGCACTTCGGTACTCGAACATTATGGTTTCAAGACGCTGATGTATGGCACGTTGCTACCGGGACCGGACATCGGCAAAAAGTGTGGCGACATCATGCGCTCGGTACGCGATGCAGGCTTCGAGGTCGGCATCCATTGCTACGACCATATCCGCTGGCAGGATCATGTGGCAGGCAAGGATGCGATCTGGACGGAACGTGAGATGCAACTTGCAGTGGATCGTTTCACCACCATCTTCGGTGAGGCTCCCCGGTCGCATGCCGCCGCCGGTTGGCAGACCAACCGCTATGCCTTGCGCCAGACCCAGCGTCTGGGATTCGACTACAGTTCCGATACGCGCGGCACCCATCCATTCATCCCGACCTGGGATGCAGAGATCATCGCCTGCCCGCAACTGCCGACCACCTTGCCGACGCTGGATGAATTGATCGGGCGCGCCGGCATCACGCTCGATAACGTCGCAGACCACTTGCTGGAACTGACCCGGACGCCGTCTGCTACAGGCCATGTCTACACCCTGCACGCCGAACTGGAGGGCCAGAAGTGGATGCCGATATTCGAACAGTTGCTGCAGGGCTGGCAACAGCAGGGCTATGAGCTGGTGTCCATGCAGCACTACCTGCAGGGACTGAATCCCGCCGAACTGCCGCGTCACGAGGTGAGCATGGGCAGTATCGAAGGACGCAGCGGCACGCTGGCGATACAAAACTAAGGAATCTCATCGAATTGTCGTAAACTTCACTGCAAGCGTACCCATGGGAGGGCACATGCTGGCAAAAAGCATCGACAAACTAGGCGCACAAGTTTCATTTCCGACGCAGGCCGACATTCCCGCTCCCAAATAGAATGCACGTGAGCTTGCATAAATCTGCAAGCTTAATTTGATGTGATATTGCTGACGCCATTCAAGAACAAGTGCCGGGAATTTGACCTGCAATCCCCGCAAATACCGAAGTTGTGCTTGTGACCTGAACAAACCTCTCTGAGGGGTCACTCGCAATAATCTAGCCGGCTTTCCGCCTCCGGCAAGTGGTGCTCAGGTGGCAACGATGCATGGGATGGGATGCAATGCGTATCGGTCTCAGTATGCTGCTTCATCTTCTGAACAACCTACAGGTTGCCAGCACAGTAGAGATTGTGCTGCGACATTTTCCACATCAACCGTACGAGTGCGCAGCGTGAGCGACACTTCCAAAGTGCCGCATCCCGAACTCGAGGTTGCCAGGCGCACCATAGCCGAGTTGGGTGAACAGATTGCGGAACTGCAGTCCGGTCTGCCGCAAAGCCACGTTGCGAAACAGCAAGAACTGGATCAGGCCCTGAAACAGATCGAGCTGGCACATCAGGAGTGGATGACCGCGCTGGATGCCATCGATGATCCGGTGTTCGTGCATGATGCCAAGTTTCGTATCATGCGTGCCAATCGTGCCTACCAGCAGCGAGCTGGCGTCTCTTTCAAGGAATTCCTGGGTCACCCGTATTTCGAATTCTTCCCGAAGTCCGACGGCCCTATGCCCAGCTGCCTGCTTGCGACGCAGTCCACCGCTGCAAAGCCTGTAGCAAACCTCGATGAAGAGATCGAGATCGAAGGGCGGATATTCCGTTCTCGTGCCTTTCCTGTCCATGATTCGCAGGGTGAATTCCTGTTCAGTGTGCACAGTCTGGAGGACGTGACCGAGCGCAAGATAATGGATAGCAGATTGCGTGAGAGCCGGGAACTGTTGCTTGCATTCATTGCGAACTCGCCGATCTACGCTTTCATAAAGGAAGTCAGCCCATCGGAAAGCAGAGTACTGGCCGCCAGTGAGAATTATGAGGACATGATCGGCATCCCGGGCCATGAGATGCAGGGCAAGACCATGCAGGAACTTTTCCCCGCAGATTTCGCGGCAAAGATCACTGCCGACGACTGGCACACCGTCAGCAGCGGCGAAGTGCTGCA
Organism: Gammaproteobacteria bacterium; assembly: GCA_018819205.1. Taxonomy (GTDB): domain Bacteria; phylum Pseudomonadota; class Gammaproteobacteria; order Burkholderiales; family Gallionellaceae; genus Sideroxyarcus. The sequence goes on along the minus strand of JAHJQE010000003.1, from coordinate 35,650 downwards.
TCTGGATGAAGAATTGAACGGTCGCAGTTACATGACCATCAAATTTCCGATACCGATGAAAGACCAGTCCTATCTGGCCGGCTACACCATCGATATCACAGAACGCATTCGGCAAGAGAAAGCATTGCAGCGGGCGAACCGGGCCTTACGCACCATCAGCGCGGGAAACCAGACGCTGATCCATGCGCTCGACGAAACTTCACTGCTGCGCGAGATGTGCGAGGTCGCTGTCAAATTCGGCGGCTACCGCATGGCCTGGATAGGATTTGCGCGCCATGATGCCGACAAGAGCATCGAGCAAATGGCACACTCGGGTTTCGAGGATGGTTGCCCAAACCTGAGACCGCTTAGCTGGAGCGATGACAGACAGGCATCCTGCCCGGCCGGCGATGCCATCATCCAGGGCAAGACGCGCGTGGTGCAGAACATCCTGAACGATTCAGGAAGCGAAGCCTGGCGAGAGAGTGCAGTTTCATTGGGGTATGCAGCGTGCATCGCGTTACCCCTGCTGGATGGAGATCATGCATTCGGGGTCCTGTTGCTGTTCGACGAACAGACCGATGTATTCGATGCGGACGAAATCGAGCTGCTGGAGGAGATGGCCGAAGATCTGTCTTTCGGCATCCTGACCCTGCGTCTCAAATTAGCACACCGCGAACATGAGCAACGTCTGCAGGAAAACATGCTGAAAACGGTCGAAGCCATCGCCAGCATCGTCGAGATGCGTGACCCGTACACCTCCGGTCACCAGCGCAGAGTCGCCGAACTCGCGGAAGCGATCGCAAGGAAAATGCAGTTGCCGTACGAAGAATGTCGAGCTATCCAGCTTGCCGGGATCGTGCATGACCTGGGCAAGATCAAGATACCCGCCGAGATCCTGAGCAAGCCCGGACGTCTGAACGAGATGGAATACAATCTGATCAAGATGCATCCACAGGCCGGTTACGAGATCCTGAAAGAGATCGACTTCTCGTGGCCCGTCGCGGAGATGGTCTATCAGCATCATGAACGCATGGATGGCTCAGGTTATCCGCAAGGTATCAAAGGCGAGGAAATCCTCATAGGTGCTCGCATACTGGCTGCCGCAGATATGATGGAAGCCATGTCGTCGCACCGCCCGTATAGACCTGGACTGGGTATCGACGCGGCACTGGATGAACTTGCCAGAGGGAAAGGGACACTTTTCGACGCCCAAGTGGTGGACGCGTGTACCGCATTATTCAAGGAGGATGGATATGAACTCACCCAATAACCCCATGCCGTGGCGCCTGGAATGGAGTCAGGAACTCAGCGTGCACATTCCGGAGATCGACGCCGAACACAAACACTTCATCGAACTCATCAATGCCTTGAACGAAGCCATTGCAGAACGCATGTCGCGGAGCGAAGTGCGCAAGCGTATGCAGGATGTAATGGATGATGCAGTGGCGCATTTTGAACATGAGGAAGCATTATTCATCGAATGGGCATATCCGGACACTGAACAGCACGCACGCCAACATGCCGCTGCAGTAAAGATATTTCAGGAGATCATGCGCCGGATCGAGCAGAGCGAGATAGATTACGATTGGGTTGAAGCCGGCTTGCAGGTCAAACAGCTGCTGGTGGCGCACCTGCTCAACGAAGACATGAAATATCGCGACTTCTGGCTTGCACAGAACAAAGTGAAAAATTCCGTCAGCCAGGAATGAACTGAACGCCGGACTCTATCTTCGCCAGTACGCTTTCGAATACCCCCGGTGCCAGACTATTCACCTCGATGTTTTCCGGCATGCTGCGCAGCCAGGTGAGTTGGCGCTTGGCAAGCTGGCGCGTGGCGGCGATGCCTTTTTCCAATAATCCACCTTTAGTGATCTCGCCTTCCAGATATTCCCACGCCTGCCGGTAGCCGACACAGCGCATCGAAGTCATGTCTCGATGCAGAGGGTATCTTTCTCGCAGCAGGCGCAATTCATCCAGCAGCCCATCTTTCAGCATCTGCTCGAATCGTTGCGCGATGCGCTGATGCAGCACGGCGCGGTCGGAGGGGATGAGTGCGATGGACAGGACTTCATACGGCAACGGGTTCTGTTCCTGCTGCCTGAGCAGCTCCGACATCGGTTTTCCCGAAGCAAGATAGATCTCCATCGCGCGCTGCACACGCTGCGTGTCGGTGCTGTGCAAACGCGCGGCAGTCTCTGCATCGACTTCAGCCAGTTTTGCATGCAATGCCTCGATGCCGTGCTGGGCGATCTTGGCATCCAGTTTCGCGCGCAATGCGGCATCCGCCTGCGGCAAGGGACTCAATCCCTCGCGCAGCGCCTTGAAGTACAGCATAGTGCCACCCACCAGCAACGGCACCTTGCCGCGTGCAGTGATATCGGCCATCAGGCGCAGCGCATCCTTGCGGAAGGCGGCGGCGGAATAGGCTTCAGTCGGATCTATGATGTCTATGAGGTGATGCGGTGCGCGGGCGAGGGTGGCGGCATCCGGTTTGGCCGTGCCGATGTCCATGTCGCGGAACACCAGTGCGGAATCGACGCTGATGAGTTCAACCGGCAAGTGCTGTGCCAGTTCCACCGCCACACCGGTCTTGCCGCTGGCAGTGGGGCCCATCAGGAAGATGGCCGGTGGGCGGGTGGTCATCGCAAGCTACAGCTGCTGGCGTTCAACGTTCTTCCAGTTTGAGGCGACGCTGGCGCACGCCTTCGGAGAGGATGTCCAATACACGCACGGTGTCATCCCAGCCGATGCAGGCATCGGTGATGGAGACGCCACGGGTCAATTGCATCCCCGGGCGCATGTCCTGCCGACCTTCATTAAGGTTGGATTCGATCATCACGCCGAAGATGCGTTCTTCGCCGTTCGCCAGTTGGGCGGCGCAATCCTGTGCAACTTCGATCTGACGCTTGTATTCCTTGCGACTATTGGCATGCGAGAAGTCGACCATCAGGCGCGCAGGCAAGCCCGCATTGGATAGCTCCTTGCCTGCTGCATCGATTGATGCAGCGTCATAGTTGGGCTGTTTGCCGCCGCGCAGGATCACATGGCAATCCTCGTTGCCATTGGTGGAGAAGATGGCCGTATGGCCGGCCTTGGTGACCGACAGGAAATGGTGCGGGCTGGCGGCAGCCTTGATTGCATCCACCGCGATGCGCAGGTTGCCGTCAGTGCCGTTCTTGAAACCGATGGGGCAGGAGATGCCGGAGGCCAGTTCGCGGTGCACCTGCGATTCGGTGGTGCGCGCACCGATGGCGCCCCAGGAGATCAGGTCTGCCGTGTATTGCGGCGTGACCACATCCAGGAACTCGGTCGCGCAGGGCAAGCCCGATTCATTGAGTTCCCACAACAACTTGCGCGCCATGTGCAGACCTTCGTTGATCTTGAAGCTGCCGTCCAGATGCGGATCGTTGATCAGGCCTTTCCACCCCACAGTCGTGCGCGGTTTCTCGAAATAGACGCGCATCAGGATCAGCAGATCGGCAGCGTGCCGTTGGGCTTCTTCCTTCAGCTTGGCCGCATATTCCATCGCCGACTCGGTATCGTGGATGGAACACGGTCCAACCACCACCAGCAAGCGGTCTTCCGCGCCATGCAGAATGCGGTGGATAGAGGCGCGCGCGGTGTAGGTGGTTTCTGCAGCGGTATCTGTGACCGGGAATTCGCGGACCAGATGGCTGGGCGGGGTGAGTTCTTTGATCTCTTTGATGCGGACGTCGTCAACGATGTGTTTCATGGCAATAGACTGCAAGTTGTGGCAGGAAAGGTGCGCATTATGCCTGCTCTTGGGGCCTTGCGGGCAGGTGCACCGTCATAAGTAATGATGATTATTGGCCGCGCATGAACATCGCATCCAGCTCCGCCAGTGTCACCTGGAACCAAGTCGGGCGGCCGTGGTTGCACTGGTCGGCGCGCTCGGTCTGCTCCATCTCGCGCAGGATGGCGTTCATCTCGGGCAGGCTCAGTTGCTGGTTGGCGCGCACGGCGGAATGGCAGGCGAGGGTGGCAAGCAATTCGTTGCGGCGTTCGGTCAGCGCGCGGGAAGCACCGAATTCATGCAGTTCGTGCAGCACTTCGCGCGCGGCCGCCTCGGCGTGCGATTGCTTGAGCATGGCGGGCATGGCTCGCACGGCCAGCGTGTGCGTGGAGATCGGTGCGATGTCGAAACCGAGTTTGTTCAGCGCATCCTGCTCTTCTTCCACAGTGGCGATGGCCAGCGGATCAGCGCCGAAGGTGACCGGGATCAGCAATGGCTGGGTGGGCATCTGCTGTGCATCGAAGGCGTTCTTCAGTCGCTCGTACACGATGCGCTCATGCGCCGCGTGCATGTCCACCACGATCAGGCCTTGCTGGTTCTGCGCGAGGATGTAGATGCCGGAGAGTTGGCCTAGCGCGAAGCCCAATGGATGTTCGGTGTTTTGTAGGATGGATGGAGCGGAGCGATACCCATCATTGGTTTGTGATGAGGATCGATGGGTATCGCTATGCTCAACCCATCCTACGCTGCCTTGTTGCTCTACTTTGCCCCCCAAAGCCTGACTCTGTGATTCCCAAACGCGATACGTCGCTTGCTGTTCGGCTGCACCAAAGCGCATGGGTTGCTGCTGGGTCGGTGCGAAGGTTGTGGTTGCTTGGTGTGTTGATGCGGCGGGTGTCTCTCCCTTGTCCGCCATCGTCGCACTCAACGCATCCTGCAATCCGTGGAACACGAACTGGTGGATGCCCTGGCTCTCGCGGAAGCGCACCTCGCTCTTGGCCGGGTGCACGTTCACGTCCACTTGTTCCGGCGGCATATCGAGGAACAGCACGAAGGCCGGATGGCGCTGGTGGTGCAGGATGTCCTGATAGGCCTGGCGCACGGCGTGCATCAGCACCTTGTCTCGCACGAAGCGGCCGTTGACGAAAAAATACTGTTCGTCGCGCGTGGAACGCGAATAGGCGGGCAGGGCGGCGATGCCATAGAGATGCAGCGGGCCGATCTCGCGTTCGACTTTGACCGCGTATTGGCCGAACTCGCTACCGAGGATGGCTTTGATGCGCTGCGGCAGGTCCTGACTTGCCAGCTGCCATTTCGATTTGCCGTTGTTCTGCAAAGAGAACGCCACGTCCGGCCTGGATAGCGCGATGCGCTTGAACGTCTCTTCGCACCAGGCGAACTCGGTGTTTTCGCTCTTGAGGAACTTGCGCCGGGCGGGGGTGTTGAAATACAGCTCGCGCATCTCGAAGCTGGTGCCGGGCGCATGCGAGGAAGGCGCAGCATCACTCAGTGCACCGTCGATGGCGCCGATCTGCCAGGCATGTGCCGCGTCCCCCGTGCGGCTGGTCAGCGTGACTTGTGCCACCGCCGCCATGCTCGCCAGCGCCTCGCCGCGGAAACCCATGCTGGCAACACGCTGCAGATCTTCCAGCGAGGCGATCTTGCTGGTGGCATGGCGCATCAGCGCCAGCGGCAGTTGTGCTTTGTCGATGCCGCAGCCGTTGTCGCGCACGCGCAGCAACTTGATGCCGCCGCCTTCCAGTTGCACCGCGATCTCCGTCGCGCCCGCATCCAGACTGTTCTCCAGCAGCTCTTTCAGCGCCGAAGCGGGGCGTTCGATCACCTCGCCGGCGGCGATCTGGTTGATGAGCAGGTCGGGGAGCAACTGGATGGAAGACATCGGCGGATTATAGCGGAACAGGGGTGCGACATTACGCCGCGCGACATCATGACGCATTCCCGCGCACTGCTTCGCTTCCTACAATCCGCCCCGATTCTCAACATGGATATTCAGGGAGGAAGCAGTGGATAAAAGCATCAAACATATCGCAGCATGTGTGGCATTGGCACTTTCAGCACCGCAGGCAAGCTGGGCCGAGATCGGCGCCCTGCCGGAAGTGACCGTCTCCTCGACCACCATCGATGACCGTTTCGATTCCAAGCGCGGCGAGCCCTCCAACGTCAACAACATCAGTGGCAAGAAAGTCGATGCGCGCCACGGGCAAAACATCGTCGAAGTACTTGAATCAATTCCCGGCGTATCGGCCGAAGTACAGAGCGGCGACTCGGTGAAGATCATGCTGCGCGGCGTGGAAGCGCAGCGCTACATGGGCGAGAAGCCGGGCGTGGCCATCGTGATCGACGGCGTGCCGGTGGTGGAACGTACCGGTCGGGTGAATATCGATCTGGACAACATCGAATCCATCAAAGTCATCAAGGGCGGTGCATCCTATCTGTTCGGCGAGGACGCGCTGTCCGGTGCGGTGATCATCACTACCAAACGCGGTGCAAAGATGGCCGGCTATACCGCCAGCGCCGAAGTTGGCAGCTATGACACCTACAAGGGCATCCTGCGTGCCGGTTTCGCTGATGGTAAATGGGTGGGACACATCCAGAAATCCAGGCTGCAATCCAAGACCTTTCACGATCAGGGCGACTGGGGCCGCGATTATGTCGACGGCAAGCTGCAGTACATGCTCGACGAGACCAGCGACCTGACCTTCGGTTTTGAGCATGCCCAACGTAACAAGGACAGCCACGGCACCGTGCGCGGTGTGACGGCCGCATTGCTCGACCCGACCAGCGTGGACGGCGGCAAGGACTATGCACGCAAATACGATGTGACGCTGGACAAGGTCAATCTGTCCTATGCCAAGGACACCGGCGCTGGCGGCAATCTGCTGGTCAACACCTATCTATTCAAGGACCACACTTTCGGCTGGCAGAACCCGAGCGGCTTCCTGCGTGACAGCACGGGCGCGTTCCTGTACGGCACCTCCGCTGCCAGCGACATGAGCACCATGCGCGATGCCTATGTCAGCGGGCGCGACACGCAGCAGAAGCAGAGCGGCGCGAAAGCGGAGTGGCGCCAGAGCGGGCAACAAGTCGCCTGGATGGGCGGTCTGGATCTGCAGCAGTTCGAGGACCGTTCGCTGACCAACAATCTGGTGACCTATACCAGCCGCAGTACACCGGTAGGTATCACCAATCCGCTGCGTTTGGCCGGTGACCTCACCGAAGACAGCCTCTCCAGCTCCGACACGCGCGCGGTGTATGGCGAACTGAAATGGCAATTAAGTTCACCGTTCACCGCCACCTTCAATGCGCGTTACGACAATATCGGTCAGAAATACATCAGCTATCTGCCGCTCACCACTGCACAGATCGCGGAAGGCCGTACCACCAGCGGAGAGAAGAGTTTCAACGTTCTGTCGGAACGCATCGGTTTCAACTATGCCTTCAACGATGAACGCGAGCTGTACACCAACCTGTCCACCGGTTTCCGTGTGCCGACGCTGTCGCAGCTTTATGGCGGCACGATCTCGCCGACAGGTACCGTCGCGCCGAACCCGGATCTGAAGCCGGAGCATTCCTATAACGCAGAAGTCGGCCTGCGCGCCAAGACCGAACTGCTGGGCATCCCGCTGGATACCGACGTCGCAATCTTCCAGATCGACCGCAAGGACTTCATCCTCAACACTGGCGGCCAGTATCAGACGACATCCGGTGCGACACTGGCCAATGCGCTGGAGCAGTACCAGAACATCGGCGGCGTGCGCAATCGCGGACTGGAAGCCAGCATCAAGACCGACAGTCGCGAAGTCTGGTCCGGCGACATGGCCTATACATATCTTAATGCCGTGTTCACCCGCAACGATGTCTACTGGATGTCCATGGGCTCGCGCAGCTTGCCGCTGCCTTCCGTGCTGTACAACAACACCGACAACGTCGTGCCGCGCACACCCAAGCACAAGCTGAATCTGACCTCGCGCTATCGCCCGATGGACGGCTGGACCTTCACCGGCGAGATGAATGCGCAATCCGGTATCTACGCGGACGAGGTGAACATCGTCTGGGTCGGTGGGCGTACCACCTATAACCTGATGGCGAACTACGAGTTCAAGAGCGACCGCAGGATGAAATGGTCCGCCTTCGCCCGTATCGACAACCTGTTCGACCGTTATTACTACTCCACTATCCGTGGTGGTTCCGACAGCAACGGCGACGGTGTGTACAACGCGGAAGACGTTTCCATCACCGTCAACCCCGGACGCGTGTGGACGGTCGGCGCTTCGCTCAGCTTCTAAAGGACGGCTATGAAAATCCACTATTACTCCTGTCTGCTCGCGGCCTGCACCGCGACAGCATTCGCTGCCGAACCGCCGGCGATGGCACAGCACGACCACAACGCCATGATGCGCAGTCAATCACGTGACTGGACGCAACTGCCGCTGCTCAAGCCGCGCATGAAAGGGCAGGACATGTCATCGCGCAGTTACATCATCCAGCCGCAGAACATAGCGGCGGGTGTGGTCGAAGCCTGGTCGAACGATCTGGATGATGCGAACGGACATCGTCAGTTATCCATAGAGATGGGCGGCGCACCACTGGACAAACCCGCCACGGGCGGCTTCCAGATGCTGACCGCACGCGAAGTTCAGAGCGATAGCGTGCGCGTCGCGTCTACCGTGCACTACTTCGGCGAGCGCGGCGGCAAGAACCCGACCGCCATGTTCGATCAGTTCAAGCACGAACTGGAGATCGTGCCGCAGCCTTATCCGCGCGAACATTCCCGTTACCGTGCCAATGAGGACTGGCAATTCATCGTGCGCTTCAAGGGCCAGCCGCTGGCTGCACAGAAAGTCGTGCTGGAGACTTCCAACGGCAGCCATTCTGAATTCATGACCGATGCGTCGGGCGTGGTGAAAATGCATGTGCCGGATGATTTCAAAGCAGAAGAAGCACAAAGCAAGGGGGGCAACCATGGCATGCGACGCGGGGCAGATCTCGTGCTGGCGGTGTCGCATGAAGACGGCGGCAAACGATATCTGACTGCCTTCAACAGCAGCTATGGCGAAGATGCTTATGCCAATCGCAGCCTGACCATGGGGCTGGGATTCATGCTGGTCGGCATGCTGGGCGCGGCACCCTTGCTGCGCAAACGCAAGGCTGCCGCCAAGAATGAGGAGTCAACCAATGCTTAACAATCTGTTCCCCACGCTGGCGCGTTTCCGCTTCACTGTGCAGATCATCATGCTGTTCGTCACCGTGTACGGCGGCGCACTGCTGGGCAGCTACACCGTGGACCGTATCTCGCAGGCGCTGCCGTCGCTGGCTTGCGCCTACGACAAAGTGACCGGCGACCACTGCATCCTGATCAGTGCGCAACACCAGTTGCATCACCGTGTCGGGGCGGCATTGGCCAAGGCGGGCGATGTCGCGCTCAATGTGTTCCTGCCCACGCTGATCACGGTGGGCGTGTTCTTCATGTTCTTCTTCTTTTTGAACAAAGCGTTCTGCGGATGGGTCTGTCCGTTGGGCACGGTGCAGGAAGTGCTCTACAAGATCGGGCGCCGTATCCGCCGTCCACTCAAACGCTTTACGAAAGAGAACGTGGGCCGTGTGCGTCTGGTCAAATGGTTCATGCTGTTGGTGCTGGTGTTGGGCCTGCCGACGCTGGCGGGCATGGGCACCGTCGCCAACGAACTGGGCGATCCGTTCTGCCAGGTCTGTCCTTCGCGCATCGCCACCACCTTGCTGACGGCGGATACCGAACAGCTCGCCGTGCGTACCGGCACGGGCATCAACTTCTTCCTCGGCGCGCTGGGCAACGCCATGTTCGGCTTCATCATCATCGCAGCGCTGGCCGTGCGTCAGCCGTTCTGCCGTATCTGCCCGCTGCTATCGTGGAATGCGCTGTTCCAGAAGCTGTCGCCGATGCGTCTGGTGAAGAAGGAGTCGTACGACAAATGCGCCAAGTGCGGCGTGTGCGAGAAAGCCTGCCCGATGGACATCCACGAGATCGGCACTGCCTTCGGCAGCAAAGCCTTCCACGAAGACTGCACGCTGTGCGGGCGCTGTGCCGAATACTGTCCGGACGACGATGTGATCCAGCTCAAGTTCTTTGGCTTCAAGCTGTTCGGTTCCTCGCGTGACTATTACAAGGCGCGCGTGAAGCACGAATCGCCGGAAGGCCAACCGAAGAAGCGCGTCATTCCCATCCTGCGCGCCAAAGAGAATGGATGAGTGGCAACTGTCTCAGCAGACCACGCTGTTCACCGTGTGGCTGCTGGGTGCCTCGCTGGGGCTGACTGCCTGCACCGCCACCTGCCTGCCGTTCATGGGCACTTGGATACTGGGGCGGGGCGGCAGCCAGATGCAGGCGCTGCGCGATACAACGTTGTTCGTCAGCGGACGCATCCTGGCTTACACGATGCTGGGGGCGCTGGCGGCAGCGGCGGGCACATGGCTGTCGCAGGCGATGCAGGGCGGCAGCGGCAATCTGTTCATCGGTGCCGCATCCATCGCCGCCGGACTGTGGCTGTTGCGCACCAGCAAGACGCATATGCCGTGTGGTGTGGCTAAGCGGGCGGGCAGTGCGCCGCCTTTGTTGCTCGGCTTCTCGCTCAGCCTTACGCCGTGCGCACCGCTGGCATCCTTGCTCGCCGTGTGTGCGGCGGCAGGCAGCGTGCAGCTTGGCATGGCCAACGGCGTGATGTTCGGATTGGGTGCAGCGCTCACGCCGCTGCTGATACTATTGCCGCTGATCAGCCTGCTGGGCAAACAGTTACGCGACAACCGCGACTGGCTGACACGTTGGATACGCTGGGGCGCAGCCGCCGTGCTGATCGTGCTGGGATTGCGCCGCATCTTATTATTTGTTTAATCAATCAATTCTTCCTGATGAAACGTAGCTGTCTGTTATTCGCCTTCCTCCCACTTCTGGCATTGGCCGAAGACCAACCCGCCCTGCAAGAGATCACCGTCACCGGCAAGCAGGAAGACGTCACTGCAAGGCGCGATGCGACCACGCAAAAGGTGATCATCGGCCGCAAGGACATCGAGAACATGGGCGTGATGACTATCGGCGAGGTGCTGGGCAAGTTGCCGGGCGTGGAAGTCAAAGGCGATGGTCACCGCGCACGCGGCATGTCGCGCGACAGTGTGCAGATCCTGGTGGACGGCGAGCGTCCGGCGGGCGGCTCGCGCATCGTGGCGGGCGTGGTCGGTCGCCTGCCCGCTGGGGAACTGGAGCGCGTCGAGATATTGCGCGGTTCGTCCGCGGAATACGGCGGCGCAGCATCCGTGACCGTCAATCTGGTGATGAAGAAACCTGTCAGCAAACGTTCCACGACCGTGAAAGTCGCCGCAGGCATGAATGGCGACGAGCCGACCGGCCAGTTCACCTGGACGGAGAACGGCGGCGAGGGCGGCTTCGCCTGGACCTTGCCGATCACGCTCAATATGCATCGCCGCCCTGCCGGCAGCATGCTGGAACGGCGCAACGAGACAACCGGGGTCACGGTATTGAACGAGCATGACAAGGAACAGGGCTTGTTCACCTTCCGCGAATTCGTGATGTCGCCGCGCATGACCTGGAAGCAGGAGCGCGACAGCCTGACTGTCGCACCCCTGCTGTTCGACGGACTGGGTAAGCGCAACAGCGACATGACGCAGACAGCCGCCAGTCCGGCAAGCAGTAGCACTTTCATCGCCAACGGCGACCGCAGCAGTCGCGAGGAGATGCGCCGTCGCCTGCAACGTCTGCGCGTGGAAGGCGAGAAGCATCTGGCTGACAACAAGCTCACCGGGCGCATCTCGCTCAACCACGGCACACGAGATGTGCATGTGCTGCGTCTGTCGCATGACGCGATCGGCACGCCCAGCTCAAACACGGATGACACATCCAGCAACGAGCACGAATCCAGCATGGCGTTCAGGCTGGACAGGCCGCTGGGCGAACAGCATCTGCTCGCGGTCGGGCTGGAACACGCATCTCTGAACAGTAGCGACACGCAGACCTTCTCGGGTGTGACTTCCCACTATGCCAATAGCGAGAGGCAGAACATCCTGTGGCTGCAGGACGACTGGATGCTGAGCGACAAGACCACCTTCACCTATGGTCTGCGCGGAGAACGCGTCGATCTGGATACCGGCAGCAGTGCCCAGCAGCATGGGCAAGTGATGCCATCACTGGCGATCCGCTATGCACCGCAGGAACAATGGCTGCTGCGCTCTTCGCTGGGGGCGGGGCTGAAGATGCCGCGACTGAACGAGATCAGCGATGCGGCGACGCTGAGCGTGGCAGCGAACACACCGACGGAAGCCGACACGCGCGGCAACCCGAACCTGCGCCCCGAGCGCAGCGTGAACTTCGAGGCGGTGCTGGAACGTTATCTGCCAGACAACGCCGGCGTGTTCGGACTGAATTTCTATGCGCGCAACACACAGGATTTCACCGAGCGCCGCGTGCAACTGGAAGGCACGCGCTGGGTGGATCGCCCTCAGAACGAGGGCAGTGCACGCCACTGGGGCTGGGAGCTGGACGGCAAGGTGCGCACCGATGTCTGGGGATGGAAGGGCGCGACCGTCAAAGCGCATCTGACCTTGCCGCATGCCACGGTGAACGATGCGCGCCTAGGCATCTCGCGCATGGCACGCGACACACCCAAATACATTTTCTCGGCCGGACTGGACGAGAACCTGCCCAAGCTCAAATCCAGTTATGGTGTGTCACTGCAGCTATCAGGGCGTAGCGTGACCGACATTCCGGGCGAGGAGTACGCCGTATCCGACGCACGTGCCACACTGGACGGTTACTGGCTGTACAAGCTGTCGCCTGTGTTCAATCTGCGCACCACGGCCAGAAATCTGCTGGCGACGGACACCGTGCAGAACACGCGCTTTACCAATGGCAGCGATGTCTATTCCTTGAACAGTCGCAGCGTCGGCTATCGTTCCTTGCTGGTGACGCTGGAGGGGCGCTGGTAGCATGTCGGCCCTAGTTCTCAACCTGCCGCTGACATATATGCACGCGTTATACGACGCGACACTGGAATCGCCGTGGTACGAGCGACTGACTGCAGTCGGCATCGCGGTGCTCGCGCATCTGATGTTGTTCGCCTTCTGGCTGGCGCAGCCGGAACCGCCCATGGTGGCGGTGAACGAGATGTCCATCTCCTTCGCCAATATGCAGATGCAGCAGGCGGATATCGCGCCGCAACCCGAGATCAAGCCGGAACAAAAGCCTGAGCCCAAGCCGCGTGTGATCGAACCGGAAGCACCACCCGCACCAGAACCGGTGGTGCAGGAAGAGATGCCGTCCGCGCCGGCCATGCAGACACCACCTTCTCCTGTGCAACTGGATGCCGAGCCGGATTACCGCGCCGATTATCTGAACAATCCGCGTCCGCCGTATCCGCTGGTGGCGCGGCGCATGGGCTATCAGGGCAAGGTGGTACTCAACGTCGAAGTATTGGCCGAGGGCAGGGCGGGCGAAGTGAAGTTGCAGACCAGCAGCGGCTTCGACATCCTCGACAAGGCCGCGCTGCAGACCGTCAAGACATGGAAGTTCTCGCCGGCCAAGCGTTTCGGCCAGCCGGTCACGCAATGGTTCCTGGTGCCCATCAAATTTTCTCTGGAGGAATAAGCCGCATGAACGATCTCTTTTCTGTCACTTCCCCCATCGTCTCGGCGACCTTGCTGTTGCTGATCGTGCTGTCCATCGTGACCTGGTCCATCGCGCTGTTCAAAGTATGGAAGCAGTATGAATCGCGCCAGCACGACCAGCGTTTCAATCGCGAGTTCTGGGCGGTGCGCGAGTGGAGCGAGGCGGGCAAAGTCGCCGAAAGCAGCAAGGGTGATATTGCGCGGCTGGCGCAGGCAGGCTTTGCCGAACTGAAGACCATCAATGGTGCACAACAGGACCTTAAACATTCCGGTGCACCGCAGGACGTGTTGGAGCGCATGCTGCGCCAGCAGTTGCAGAACATCCAGCGCTATCACGAGCGTGGGCTGGCCGAACTGGCAACCATCGGCTCCACCGCGCCCTTCGTGGGATTGTTTGGCACGGTATGGGGCATCATGCATGCCTTGCAGGACATCGGTCGCACCGGTTCCGCTTCTCTGGATGTGGTGGCAGGACCCATTGGCGAAGCGCTGATCGCTACCGCCATCGGCATCGCCACCGCGCTACCTGCTGTGCTGGCATACAACTTCTTCCTGCGTCGTCTGAAAGTGCATGTAACCGACCTGGAGAACTTCGCACACGACTTCATGCGTCTGGCGCAAAAGCATGATTTCAAACTGTAAGGAGGGGTGATGGCTTTCGGGAACTCTTCTTCTGAAGACAACATGATGAGCGAGATCAACGTAACGCCGCTGGTGGACGTGATGCTGGTGTTGCTGGTGGTATTCATCATCACCGCGCCCTTGCTGGCACCACAGTCGCTCAAGATCAACCTGCCCAAAACCGACGCCGTGCAGCAGAAAGACAAACCGCAGCAGGTCAGTCTGGTGGTGGATGCGCAGGGCAATATCGAGATGGACAAACAGTCGTTGAACGACAGCGAATTGGCCGGGATGCTGCGCAGCCGCGCTGCCGATCCGCAGTTCCAGTTGCAGATCGAAGCAGACAACGCGGTGCCTTATGGTCGTGTTGCGGCGCTGATGGCATTGGCGCAAAAGGCAGGAGTGGCCAAACTCTCTTTCATCACATTATCAAAATAATCGGATATTCCCCCGCTGCAAGAAGGGTAAAGGGCTCGCTTCGTCGAGCCCTTTGTTTTGCTCAATGGACTGGGGCGGGCCGCAAAGCTCGTATATAATCTCGGGCCAATTTTCGTGCGCCCGGATTGCCCGGGCGTTTCAGTATGCGGTTTACAGGAGGGTTTCATGCGTATTGGGATTCCTGCGGAGACTAATGCAGGCGAGAAGCGCGTTGCGACAGTACCGGAAGTCGTTGAGAAGCTGATCAAGCTGGGCTTCACAGTCGCTGTTCAGTCGGGTGCCGGAGACGCGGCAAATTGCAGTGACGAAGCTTATCGTTCCGCTGGTGCAGAGATCATCGATGGTGCGTCCAAGCTGTGGGCTGAATCCGACATCGTGTTCAAAGTGGCTGTACCGACGCGTGCCGAAGTCGAACTGATGCGCGAAGGCGGCATCCTGATCGGCTTCATCTGGCCTGCCCAAAACCCCGAGTTGATGCAACAACTGGCCGCGAAGAAGGCCACGGTGCTGGCCATCGACGCATTGCCGCGCCAGCTTTCACGCGCCCAGAAGATGGACGCGCTGACTTCCCAGGCCGGCGTCGCCGGTTACCGCGCCGTCATCGAGGCCGCCAACGCCTTCGGCCGCTTCTTCAACGGTCAGATCACGGCTGCGGGCAAGGTTCCTCCGGCCAAGGTGTTCATTGCCGGTGCCGGTGTGGCAGGTCTGGCCGCGATCGGTACGGCTGCCGGTCTGGGTGCCATCGTGCGCGCCAACGATACCCGTGCCGAAGTGGCCGATCAGGTCAAGTCGCTGGGCGGCGAATTCGTCAAAGTCGAATATGAGGAAGAAGGTTCGGGCGGCGGCGGTTACGCCAAAGTGATGAGCGAAGGCTTCCAGCAGGCGCAGCGCGAGATGTATGCGAAGCAGGCGCGCGAGGTGGACATCATCGTCACCACCGCGCTGATCCCCGGCAAGCCAGCGCCAAGATTGATCACCGCCGAGATGGTGCAGAGCATGAAGCCCGGCAGCGTCATCGTCGACATGGCGGCCGAGCGCGGCGGCAATTGCGAATTGACCGTTCCCGGCGAAGCAGTGGTGAAGCATGGTGTGACCATCATCGGTTACACCGACCTGAACAGTCGTCTGGCCAAACAGTCTTCCACCCTGTACGGCACCAACCTGTTCCGTCTGGCCGAAGAGTTGTGCAAGGCCAAGGACGGCATCATCGACGTCAACATGGAAGACGACGCGATCCGCGGCCTGACCGTGATCAAAGATGGGGAGATCACTTGGCCTGCACCGGCACCAAAAATGCCAGCCCCGGCAGCCAAACCAGCGGCCAAGCCCGTTGCTGCACCTGCAGCACATGGCAGCGCCGGCGCACCGGCATCCGCAGGCAAGGTCGTGGCGTTTTTCACCGCGGTGGCCTTGCTGTTCCTGCTCATCGGTGCCTACGCACCGGTTGCCTTCCTCGGCCATTTCACGGTGTTCGTGCTCGCCTGTTTTGTTGGCTACATGGTGGTGTGGAACGTCACCCCGGCCCTGCATACTCCGCTGATGAGCGTGACCAATGCGATCAGCAGCATCATCGCCATCGGTGCGCTGGTGCAGATCGCGCCGCCAACGATGCTTGGCCTGACCCGCCCTGAAGGCTGGATCCTCGGGTTGGCTGTGGTGGCGATCGCACTCACGGCTGTGAATATGTTCGGCGGTTTTGCAGTGACCAAGCGCATGCTGTCAATGTTCCGCAAGTAAGGATTGATCATGATTTCTGCAAGTTTGGCTACTGTTTCTTATATCGGCGCGACGATCCTGTTCATCCTCAGCCTCGGCGGCCTTTCCAACCCCGAGACTTCGCGACGCGGCAACCTGTACGGCATGATCGGCATGACCATCGCCGTGTTGGCCACGGTGTTCGGTCCGCGCGTCACCATGGCTGGTCTGCCCTGGATCATAGGCGCGATGGTGGTGGGCGGCAGCATCGGTCTGTATGCCGCGCGCAAAGTGCAGATGACGCAGATGCCGGAACTGGTCGCCCTGATGCACAGCCTGGTCGGTCTTGCTGCCTGTCTGGTCGGTTTCTCCAATTACATCGACCCGATGGCGTCACTGCATCTGTCCAGTGCCGAGAAAGCGATTCACGAGATCGAGGTCTATGTCGGCATCCTGATCGGCGCGGTGACCTTCTCCGGCTCCCTCATCGCCTTCGGCAAACTGTCGGGCAAGATCGGCGGCAAACCGCTGTTGCTGCCGGGACGCCACTTCCTGAACCTGATCGGCCTGCTGCTCGTCATCGCGTTCGGCTACCAGTTCCTGCACGCGGAATCGATCGACGCGGGCATGTTCGCCCTGACCGTGATGACCGTGATCGCGCTGCTGTTCGGCATCCACATGGTGATGGCCATCGGCGGTGCCGACATGCCGGTGGTGGTGTCCATGCTGAACAGCTATTCCGGCTGGGCCGCGGCGGCGACCGGCTTCATGCTGAACAACGACCTGCTGATCGTCACCGGCGCGCTGGTCGGTTCCAGCGGCGCGATCCTGTCCTACATCATGTGCCGAGCGATGAACCGCAACTTCGTCAGCGTCATCGCGGGAGGATTCGGCGGCGGCGCGCCTGTCAAGAAGTCCGGCGGCGATGCACAACCGGCCGGCGAAGTGGTACCCATCAGCGCCGTCGAGACCGCTGAACTGCTGCGCGATGCCAAGAACGTGATCATCGTGCCGGGCTACGGCATGGCGGTGGCGCAGGCACAGCATGCGGTCAATGAGATCACCCAAGTGCTGCGCGAGAAAGGCGTCAACGTACGCTTCGGCATCCACCCCGTGGCGGGCCGCATGCCCGGCCACATGAACGTGTTGCTGGCCGAAGCCAAAGTGCCTTACGACATCGTGATGGAGATGGACGAGATCAACGCGGACTTCCCGGACACCGATGTCTCTATCGTGATCGGCGCCAACGACATCGTGAACCCTGCCGCGCAGGAAGAGCCGGGCAGCCCCATCGCCGGCATGCCGGTGCTGGAAGTGTGGAAAGCCAAGACCTCCATCGTGATGAAACGCAGCATGGCTTCCGGCTATGCGGGCGTGGACAATCCGCTGTTCTACAAAGAGAACAACCGCATGTTGTTCGGCGATGCGAAGAAGATGCTGGATGAAGTGCTGCTTGCGCTCAAAGCGTAAAGCGCCACGGATGGACTGATGAAAGAGCCGCGCATGCGGCTCTTTTCATTTGTGGCAGCGATCTGCACAAATGATCGAGAGGAGATGTTATTCCGCCTGCAGCCGCGCTTGCCGCTTCGCGGGATTGCCTGCCCTGTTCTGGCGGGGATTATCCTTCTCGTTTCTCAAGAACAGCGGCATCTCCTTGCTGCCCGACTGAAGGAAATCCTGCTCCAGCGTAGCGCGTGCAGTTTCCGGCGCTACGGCAAGGACTGTGGTCAGGCCGGTGAAAAGCAGATCGAACAACTGCGGCAGCGGAATCTGGTGCGTCTTGCGCGTGGTGGCGTAGAGCCAGTCGGAGAAAGTCAGGAAGCGGGCGAACGGGCTTTCATCCAGCAAGAGTGGCAACGTCTTCGCAAAACGTCCCGAGTTGCCCACCAGATTCCAATAGCGCGCAAAACGCACCAGCCTTTGCATGGTGGGAAAATCGATGCGGTCATTAGAGAGGATGGCGTAGGGTGGATACGGGGTGTAGCGCATGGCGTACGTCCCGGTGTGGCGGGTGATGGGCGTGCCGCGCAGACGCTTGAGCACGCCGACCTGTATCTCCTGTTGCTTCAGTGCGATCAGACGGTCGAAGCCATCCGCGATGCTCGCCACATCTTCACCGGGCAGGCCGATGATGAGATCGACGTGGATGTGCGCCTGACTTTCCTGACGCAGCCAGCGCAGATTCTCCTCGGCTTTGGCGGTGTCCTGTTTGCGCGAGATCAGCGCTTGCACTGCCGGGTTCAAGGTCTGGATGCCCACCTCGAATTGCAGCGCTCCTGCAGGGAATTTCACGATCAGCGCTTTCAGTTGCTCCGGCAGGTGATCGGGGATGACTTCGAAGTGCACGAACAGTTTTTCATCCAAGCATTCTAGGAAAAATTCCAGAATGCGCACACTGTCTTTGATGTTGAGGTTGAAGGTGCGGTCGACGAATTTGAACTGGCGCGCACCGCGACTATAGAGGTTGTCCAGCTCGTCGAGGATGCGGTCCAGATCGAAAGCCCAAGCCGTCTTGTCCAATGCCGACAGACAGAATTCGCATTTGAACGGGCAGCCGCGCGAGGCTTCCACATACAGCGTGCGGTGCGCGATGTCGCTGTCCGAGTAATACGCATAGGGCAGTTTGATCTCGGCAAGCTTCGGCTGGATGCCGGCAATGATCTTCTGCGCCTGCGGGCGCTGTTGCAGAAGTTCGCGGCAAAGTTTGGCAAAGCTGATGTCTCCCCAGCCGGTGATCACATGATCGGCCAGACGCACGACCTCCTGCTCATCGCATTCGTAACTGACCTCCGGCCCGCCCAGCACCACGGTGATCTGCGGAGCCACGCATTTGAGCAAGGCGACCACGCGGGTGATCTCGTTCACGTTCCAGATGTACACGCCGAAGCCGATGATGCGCGGCTGAGCCGCCAGCAAAGCCTCGACGATCTCTTCAGCCCGGTTCTGCAGGGTGAACTCCATGATCTCCGTGTCACTCTCCAACTCGCCCATGTTGGCTGCGAGATAGCGCAAGCCCAGCGAGGCATGGATGTAGCGCGCGTTAAGCGTGGTGAGGACGATGGTGGGCATGCGGGGCAGGTGTATCGAAAGGCCGATATGGTACGCGAGTTCCGAGGCAAGGCGCTCAGCGGCGAAGCGTCATGTCGCCTGTTATCGGAAACAGGTTCAGTGTCCCGGATCGTTGCGCAGGAAAAGATAGATCGAGGAAAGCCCCAGCAGGCTTTCGATCAGGTACAGGATGCTGGAGATGCCGTGCCACATGGCGAAGCTGTCCGCCAATGTACTTTTCATCACTTCCAGTGGCAAGGCTTGGGATTTGAGTCCGGCCATCAGCGGCTGGATGCCAAACTGGATGGCCAGTGTGATGATCAGCATCAGCGTGATGGCGAGAAAGGCGGGCTGGCGCAAAGCCAGCTTGCCGAACTTCACGCCGTCCCGCAGCAGCAGATATACGCCGCAAGCGATGCCCACGAAACCCTGCACGCGGAACATCTCGCCCGCCAGCATGCCGGCGAGTTGTTTGTCGGGTTGTGCTTGGAAAAGGATGGGTACGGCCAGATAGCCGACCGTCCACAAGCTGCCGACCCAGAGGGTGAGGGCGATACCATCCAGAAAACGCAGTTTCATCCTTATTCCCCTAGACGATATCCACGGTTGACGTGGCAGGTGTAGCCGTGCGGATGTTTGACCAGATATTTCTGGTGATATTCCTCGGCAGGCCAGAAATCCTTGAACGGTGTGACCTCGGTCACCACTCTGGCACCCCATTCTCCTGAGGCATCCACGGTGCGGATCACTTCTTCAGCCGTCGCTTTTTGCTCTGCGCTCACATGGAAGATGGCAGAGCGGTATTGCGTGCCGCGGTCGTTGCCTTGCTGGTTGCGCGTGGTGGGATTGTGCATGCGGAAGAACTCGAACAGCAGATGGCGGTAGGTGAGCTTGGCCGGATCGAACACGATCTTCAGAGACTCGGCATGGCCGCTGCGCCCCATCTTCACCAGGTCATAAGTGGCATTTGGCACGTCACCGCCGGTATAACCCACCTCGGTCTCCAGCACCCCGGGGATCTGTCGCACCAGCTCTTCCATACCCCAGAAGCAGCCACCGGCCAGATATGCAGTTTGCGAAGCATCGTTCATTGCATTTCCTTTCTGTCCCGCCCAAGCGGGGAGGGCGACACCCAAAAGAAATATCAAAAAAGCCTTGAGAATCAATTTAGCGGCGCTCTTTCTTCATGGCGTTTGCCGCTTCGCGCTTCGCGTCCTTCTCACGTTCCGTTGCGCGCTTGTCATGCTCTTTCTTGCCCTTGGCCAGGCCGATTTCCAGCTTCACGCGGCCGCCCTTGTAGTGCATGTCCAGCGGCATGATGGTGAAGCCGGCACGTTGTACCTTGCCGATGAGCTTGTCGATCTCGTGCTTGTGCAACAGCAGCTTGCGTGTACGCACGGGGTCGGGATGGATGTGGGTGGAGGCGTTCAGCAGGGGGCTGATGTGCGAACCGAACAGCCAGAGTGCGCCGTCCTTGGTCAGTACATAAGCTTCCTTGAGTTGCACGCGTCCGGCGCGGATGGCCTTGACCTCCCAGCCTTCCAGCATGAGTCCGGCCTCGAACTTGTCTTCGATGAAATAGTCGTGAAATGCTTTTTTATTCTGAATGATGCTCATGGCGGGTGAGTTTTGCCTGTGGTTGCGATATTCTACCAGCCTTTGATGACGGGCTTGATGAAGCATGGCGTTGGTGGAAAAGACGGTGCTGGTGGCACATACGGCAGAGCAGATGTTCAATCTGGTGGACCGTGTCGAAGAATATCCGCTGTTCCTGCCATGGTGCGGTGGCGCGACGGTGGATGACATGCAGGGCGCGACCATGCATGCCACGGTGCATATCGATTACCACCACATCAAACAGCACTTTTCCACCGAGAATCTGCGCGAAGCGCCGTTCCTGATCCAGATGAAGCTCAAGAAAGGCCCTTTCCAGCAATTGGACGGCAGCTGGCGTTTCATCCCGCTGAACGAGGAAGCCTGTAAAATAGAATTCCGTCTGCATTACGAGTTTTCCAGCAAGCTGCTGGAAAG
Source organism: Gammaproteobacteria bacterium (assembly GCA_018819205.1). Taxonomy (GTDB): domain Bacteria; phylum Pseudomonadota; class Gammaproteobacteria; order Burkholderiales; family Gallionellaceae; genus Sideroxyarcus. The sequence goes on along the minus strand of JAHJQE010000003.1, from coordinate 14,412 downwards.
GATGGTGGGGCCGGTGTTCCATTACATCGCCAACAGTTTCGTGGATGCTTTCATCCACCGTGCAGAGAAGATCTACGCCACAGCATGAACACCGAAAATATCCATATCGAGCTGGTCTACGCCTTGCCGCAAGAGCAGACGCTGCTCAAATTCAATGTACCGGCCGGTACAACGCTGGGTGACGCCGTGCGCTTGTCCGGCATTCTCGACAAACACCCTGAGATCGATCCCGATAAAGCCAAATACGGCATCTTCGGCAAGCTGAGCAAAGCCGATGTGGTGATGCGCGATCGCGATCGCATCGAGATCTACCGTCCGTTGATCGCCGACCCGAAAGAGGTGCGACGCAAACGCGCCGAAGAGGGCAAGGTTATGAAGAAAGGCGGCGGCGATGCTTGATATCGACCTTCATTGCCATTCCAGCTGTTCCGACGGCACGCTGACTCCAGAGGAACTGGTGGCGCGTGCGGCCGAGCGCGGGGTGACCATGCTGGCGCTGACCGATCACGATGAGATCGTCGGTCTGGACAGGGCGAGGGCTGCTGCAGCCAAGTGCGGTATGACGTTCATCAACGGGGTCGAGATCTCCGTCTCCTGGCGTAAACATACGCTGCACTTGGTCGGCCTGAATATCGATCCGACTTATCCACCCTTGGTGGCCGGACTGAAGGAGGTGCGCAGCGGACGCGGTCTGCGCGCGCAGAAGATGTCAGATGAGCTGGCCAAGGTCGGTATCGGCGGCGTGCTGGAAGGCGCCTACAAATTCACCAACAATCCCAATATGATCGGTCGTACCCATTTTGCCCGTTTCCTGGTCGAGTCCGGTCGCTGCAAGGATGTGAAGAGCGTATTCAATCGTTACCTTGCCACTGGCAAACCCGGTTATGTCCCGCATCAGTGGGCTGCTCTGGCGGATGCCATCTCCTGGATACGTGGCAGTGGCGGTATCGCAGTATTGGCCCACCCGGGACGCTACATGGTGGGACGCCACAGCATGGGCAAGCAGACCATGCACGAGCTGCTGGAAGAGTTCGTCGAGTTGGGCGGTGGTGGGCTGGAAGTGGTGACCGGCAGCCACACGCCGCCGCAGTATGCTGAATTCTCGCGCTATGCCGATGAATTCCATTTGCTTTCTTCATGTGGTTCCGACTTCCACGGCCCGGAGGAAAGCTACCGTGATCTGGGGCGTTTGCCCGATCTGCCTGAAATCTGTCGTCCGGTGTGGGAGCACTGGGATGACGCATCACAACTGAAAGCAGCCTGATGGCACAATTCTTCAACATCCACCCCGACAATCCCAATGCACGCCTGATCCGTCAGGCGGCAGAGATGTTGCGCGACGGTGCAGTCATCGTCTATCCGACCGATTCCGGCTATGCCTTGGGCTGCCATCTTGGCGACAAGGAAGCAGTGACCCGCATCCGCCAGATAAGGGAGTTGGATGAGCAGCATCATATGACCTTGGTCTGTCGCGATCTGTCCGAGTTGTCAAACTATGCGCGGGTGGATAACGTGCAGTTCCGCCTGCTCAAGAACAACACGCCCGGTGCCTACACCTTCATCCTGCAAGCCACCAAGGAAGTGCCGCGCCGTTTGCAGCATCCCAAGCGCAGTACGGTAGGGGTACGCATCCCCGACCATCCGGTAGCGCTGGCACTGCTGGAAGAACTGGGCGAACCTTTGCTGAGCTCAACCCTGATCCTGCCGGATGCGCATTTCCCGCTCACCGATATCGACGAGATTCGCGATCATCTGGAGAATCGTGTGGATCTGGTCATTGAGGGCGGAACGGTCGGTATCGACCCGACCACGGTCATCGACCTTACCGGTTCCGTACCGCAACTGATGCGTGCCGGACGTGGTGATGCGGCACCGTTCGGGATCGAAGCATAGATGGAACATCTGATCCAGCTCATCGTCGTCGCGGCGATCCCTATCCTGTTCGCGATCACATTGCATGAAGCTGCGCACGGTTATGTGGCACGCCATTTCGGCGATATGACGGCCTATCAGCAGGGGCGCATCTCGCTCAATCCCATGCGCCATATCGACCCGGTCGGCACCATCCTGTTGCCGCTGTTGACCCTCGTTCTGGGCGGCATCCTGTTCGGCTGGGCCAAGCCGGTACCCGTCAATTTCGCTGCCTTGCGTCGCCCCAAACAGGACATGTTGTGGGTCGCCATCGCCGGGCCGGCCAGCAATCTGGCCATGGCCGTCTTCTGGGCTTTGATGGCTAAACTGGCCTGGAGCTTCCCGCATGGCTACTTTTCCGAGCCATTGATGGAAATGGCCCAGATCGGGGTTAAAATCAACGTCATCCTGATGGTGTTGAACATGTTACCGTTGCCGCCATTGGACGGCGGGCGCGTGGCGGTGAGCCTGTTGCCGCATCGTCAGGCTTGGCAGCTTTCTCGTATCGAGCCTTATGGTCTGTTCATACTCATCGGGCTGGCGATCACGCCGGTACTGGGCTGGATATTGACGCCGCCTGTCATGGCGGTGATCAATCTGATCAACTTTTTCTTGTGAATGTGAAGTCAAAATAATGTTTGCTGATCGCGTGTTATCCGGGATGCGTCCCACTGGCAATTTACATCTGGGCCACTACCACGGTGTGCTGAAGAACTGGGTGCAGATGCAGCACGAGTTCGAATGTCTGTTCTTCGTGGCTGACTGGCACGCGCTGACCACGCATTACGACAATCCGCAGATCATCGAACAGAGCGTGTGGGACATGGTGATTGACTGGCTGGCGGCAGGTGTCGATCCGGCGCATGCCACGATGTTCATCCAGTCGCGCGTGCCGGAACACGCCGAGCTGCACCTGTTGCTGTCGATGATCACGCCGTTGGGCTGGTTGGAGCGTATGCCGACCTATAAGGATCAGCAGGAGAAATTGTCCGGCAAGGATCTGTCCACCTATGGCTTCCTCGGCTACCCCTTGCTGCAGAGCGCAGACATCCTGATCTACCGCGCCACCCAGGTGCCGGTGGGCGAGGACCAGGTGCCGCATATCGAGTTCACGCGCGAGATCGCGCGCCGCTTCAACCATATCTACGGGCGCGAGGCGGGTTTCGAGGAAAAGGCAGAGGCCGCAGTGAAGAAACTGGGCGGAAAGAAGGGCAAGCTGTACGCCGAACTGCGCACCCGTTATCAGGAGCAGGGCGACGACGATGCGCTGGAATCGGCCAAAGCATTGCTGGATGAACAGCAGAACCTGTCGCACGGCGACCGCGAGCGTCTGTTTGGCTACCTTGAGGGCGGTGGCAAAATGATCCTGTCCGAACCACAGGCAATGCTGACTGCTGCTTCGAAGATGCCGGGACTGGACGGGCAGAAGATGTCCAAGTCCTACAACAACACCATCAGCCTGCGTGAAGACGAGGCCGAGGTGGCGAAGAAGATCAAGACCATGCCGACCGACCCGGCGCGTATCCGCCGCACAGATCCCGGTGATCCGGACAAATGCCCGGTATGGCAGTTGCACGAGGTGTATTCGGGCGAAAACGTGAAGCAGTGGGTACAACAGGGTTGCCGCAGTGCCGGCATCGGCTGTATCGAGTGCAAGCAGCCTGTCATCGACGGCGTGCTGAGCGAGCAGCGACCGATGCGTGAACGCGCGCAGCGTTATCTGGACGACCCGACGCTGGTACGCAACATCATCGCGGACGGTTGCGAGAAGGCACGCAAACTGGCGATCGATACCATGCGCGATGTGCGCGAAGCGATGGGACTGGAGTACAAGTGAGCGAACTGCTTTCGCAGAGCGATCTCCCCATGACGCAACCCGTGGCGTTCGTCCACGGGCAGCCCATGACCGAGATGCCGCACGATCTGTTCATCCCGCCGGATGCACTGGAAGTCGCTCTGGAATCATTTCAGGGACCGCTCGACCTGTTGCTGTACCTGATCCGCCGCCACAATCTGGATCCGCTTGACATTCCGATGGCGCAACTCACCCTGCAGTACATCGGCTACATCGAAGCCATGCAACAGCACCGCATGGAACTGGCCGCCGAATATCTGCTGATGGCGGCGGTACTGATCGAGATCAAATCGCGCATGCTGTTGCCGCGTCCGCCCAAGCAGGGCGATGAGGTGAGCGACGAAGACCCGCGCGCAGAGCTGATGCGCCGATTGCTTGAATACGAACAGATGAAGCTGGCCGCGCAGAAGCTGAACGAACTGCCGCAGGCCGGGCGCGACTTCGAATTGGTGCAAGTGCTGATCGAACGTACCGTGGTCGAGCGTCTTCCCAATGTGACCGTGGAAGACCTGCGCACCGCCTGGCTGGCCTTGCTCACCCGTGCCAAGGTCAATGCCAGCCACAAGGTCAGGCGCGAAGAACTTTCCGTACGCGAACAGATGACCAAGGTGCTGCGCCGCCTGCGCGATGTCGATTTCGTCCCGTTCGAGGATCTGTTCGAGCTGGAGGAGGGCATCCCGACGCTGGTCGTCACCTTCATGGCCATCCTGGAACTGGCCAAAGAGACACTGATCGAGATCACACAAACCGAGTCATTGGGGAACATCTATGTCCGAACCTGTCGTGCCATCACTGCAGAATGAAGAAGCGGTGACAGAACAAGAAGAGATGGTGGCATCGCCGTCTCTGCCGGTATTGACCGAGGAGGTCGCCGGTGAGCTGGCCATTGTGAATATGGATATGGCACAGCTCAGACGCATATTCGAAGCGGCTTTGCTCACCACGCAGGAGCCTTTGTCCCCGGCAGAATTGAAGCGCCTGAGCGGTGTGGCATTGGAGACCCGTCAGGTCGAAGTGCTGATGCAGGAACTGGGCGAGAAATACACCGACAGCGGCATCGAACTGACACGCGTCTCCAGCGGCTGGCGTTTCCGCGCCCGTCCCGAAATGCAGGAGTTTCTGGATCGTCTGGATCCACAGAAACCCCCGCGTTATTCGCGTGCCGTGATGGAAACGCTGGCCATCATCGCCTATCGTCAGCCGGTCACCCGTGGTGATATCGAAGATATCCGCGGTGTCGCGGTGTCTTCCCAGATATTGAAGACACTGGAAGGCCGCAGCTGGATCGAGACCATCGGCACGCGCGACACACCGGGAAAACCGGCGCTGTACGCCACCACCCAGCAACTGTTGGACGACCTGAACCTGCGCACGCTGAGCGAACTGCCCGCACTGGAAGAGATGGGCAGCCTGATCGACCAGAGCGGTGAAGCGCACGACTGATGACGGACTGCAAGCGCATCAGCTCGCGCGACAACGCTTTCTACAAATCGCTGCTCAGGCTGACCAGTTCGTCTCGGGAGCGTCGCGACGTAGCACAGACCCTGCTGGATGGGCCGCATCTGCTGCGAGCCTGGCTTGATAGCGGACGATTTCCCTCCCATATCCTGCTCAGTCCGTCCGCGCTGGACGACACCGAGATCAGCCGTTTGCGTGCCGAATGTCCGAACGTCCCCTGTACCTTGCTCGATGAATCCCTGTTCAAACAGCTGTCCGAGCTGAAGACTCCGAACGGCCTGCTGACACTGATCGACATCCCGCAGCCTGCTCACACATTCACCCCCGGCTTCGCGTTGTTGCTGGAAGACATTCAGGATCCGGGCAATCTCGGCTCCATCTTGCGCAGCGCCGCTGCCGCCGGATGCGACGCGGTCTACCTGTCGCAAGGCTGCGCCGATGCCTGGTCTCCACGCGTATTGCGCGCCGCAATGGGCGGACATTTTGTGCTTGCAATCAATGAGTCAAGCAACCTTCTTGATATCGCCTCGCACTTCGATGGCAGCCTGCTGGCAGCTTCTCTGGAGGCCGAAACTGAGCTCTATGATTGTGAGTTACGCGGCAAGATCGCCTTTGCCATCGGCAACGAAGGGGCGGGACTGTCAGCCGAATTGCAGGGCAAGGCCCAGCAGCGATTCATCATCCCGATGCCGGGCAAGGTCGAATCCTTGAATGCAGCGGCAGCAACGGCAGTGTGTCTGTTCGAGGCAGCCCGCCAGCGACGCTAGCGTTTCAATCCGGTCAGGTGTAGCAGGGTAGTGGCGATTTCTTCCACCGAGATGGTAGTCACATCCAAAATGGGGATACGAGCCTGCTGCATCAGATCCTCGGCCTGCTGGATCTCCTTGCGGCAATTCTCCAGCGACGCATAACGACTGTTGGGCATACGCTCGGCGCGGATCTGGCTCAAACGTTCGGGCTGAATGGTCAATCCATACAATTTGCCGGTCATGGATTTGAGTGCCTGCGGCAACGCATGTTTCTCGAAATCCTCCGGCACCAGCGGGTAGTTTGCTGCGAAGATACCAAACTGCAAGGCCAGATATAGCGAAGTCGGCGATTTACCGCAACGCGACACGCCAACCAGTATGATGTCCGCCCGCCCGATGTCTCGCGTCACGCCACCGTCATCGTGGTTCAGTGCATAGTTCACCGCATCCATACGTTCGTTGTAGTACATCCCGGTCTGGTGCGAACGGCCGATGGCATGCGAGGACGGCATGCCCAGCTCGTTCTCCAGCGGTACGATGAAGCTTTCGAACAGGTCGAGGATGAGTGCATCACACTCTTCGATGATGTCGTGTATCTCCGGCACGATCAGGGTGCTGAATACGATGGGACGCTGGCCGTCGCTCTGTGCAGCCTGGTTGATGCGCTTTTGCGCTTCACGTGCTTTTTCTTCCGAATCAATGAAGGGCAGGGTGATACGGGCGAACTCTATCCCCTCGAATTGGGATAACAGGCTGCGCCCGAGCTTTTCCACTGTCAGGCCAGTGCGGTCGGAGACGAAGAAGGCGGTACGTTTCTGACTCATTTCATCCTCTTTACTTATGCCTCCGTCAGGCGGAATGGAGTTGCAGATAGCTCTCGAACTCAGATGCCGGAAGTGGTTTGCTGAAATAGTAGCCCTGAACTTCGTCACAGCCTTGCAGGCGCAGATATGCCAGCTGCCCGGCCGTTTCCACACCTTCTGCGATGGTATGCATGCCCAAACTGCTGGCCAGATTGATGATGGCTGTGACGATGGCTTTGTCATCCGGATCATCAGTCAGGTCACGTACGAACGATTGATCGATTTTGAGTTTGTAAACCTTGAAACGTTTGAGATAGCTCAGTGACGAATATCCCGTGCCGAAATCGTCTATGGACATGCGTATGCCAAGCTCGTGCAGCTTGTCCATCATCCCCACAGCCGCTTGCGGGTCGTCCATCGCAACCGCTTCTGTAAGCTCCAGTTCCAGTTGATCTGCAGAAAGCCCTGCTTCTTCGAGGATCCGTGTAACCAGTTCCGGTAGTTTCGGCTGGCGGAACTGGATGGCGGACAGATTAACCGCGATCACCAAGGCAGGCAGGCCCGCATCCTGCCATGTTTTCATCTGCAATATGGCAGTGCGCAACACCCATTCGCCAATTGGAATGATTAGTCCGCTTTCCTCTGCCAAAGGTATGAATTCGGCCGGGGATATCATTCCCAGTTCCGGGTGTTGCCAACGCAGCAACGCCTCGGCACCGATCACGCTTCCGTCACGCAAAGAGACTTGCGGCTGATAGTTCAGGTGCAATTCGTTACGCGCCAATGCCTGGCGCAGGGCATTGACCAGCTGCGCATTGCGAACAGAATGCGCCTGCATCTCAGGTGTAAAGAAGCAATAATCGTTGCGACTGCTCTGTTTGAGACGATTCATCGCGGTATCCGCGTTCTTCACCAGCTCATCCAGACTCTGTCCATCATCAGGATAGATGGCGATGCCGATGGAAGCGGTGTTCAGCAACTCGTGCCGGTCGATGATGCATGGATGGGATATCGCAGTGAGAAGCTTGCTGGCGACAAGAGCTGCCGCATCGGAATCGGCCCCGGGAAAAACAAGTATGAACTCATCACCGCCCAGTCGCGAAACTGTATCCTCCTCGCGGACAGTTTCTTTCAGACGCTTGGCTATCTCGATCAGATAGTGATCACCTATGCCGTGACCCAGAGAATCATTGATGTTCTGGAAGTTATCCAGATCGATGAACATGACCGCAAGTTTCTCATCGTTGCGCTGCGCCAGACTAAGGGCGTAATTAAGACGTTCATTCAGCAGGCGGCGGTTGGGCAGATCCGTCAGGTGGTCGAAATTCGCCAGTTGCTGGATACGTGCCTCATCCATTTTCCGGTCTGTTATGTTCTCCTTGACCGCCAAATAGTGGGTGATGCGACCGTCCGCTTGTCGCACAGGTGACAAGGTCGCCGCTTCGATATAAATGGAACCGTCCTTGCGCTTGTTGATCAACTCTCCGTGCCAGGCTTTACCGGCAGTAAGGTGAGCCCACATATCGTCATAGGTTTCCTTGGGGGTATCGCCGGATTGCAGGATGCGCGGATTCTTGCCTACGGCTTCTTCCTGCGAATACCCGGTGACATTTGTGAATGCCTGATTGACATACTCGATACGGGCTTCCAGATCAGTGATGACGATGGTGTTCGGACTTTGTTCGACCGCGAGAGAGAGCTTGCGCAAAGAAGACTCGGTCTGGCGCAGATGCGAGATGTCGCGGGTGATAGACAGGATGCTGGGCTCGCCTTTGATCTCCACGCTTTTCGCGGACATAAGGCCAGTGAGCAAACTGCCGTCTTTCCTGACAAATGTTGCTTCCAGGTTTTCGCAGACGCCGTCGTGTTGCAGTATTTCCACCAGGCGCGTTCTGTCCTCTGGCGAGTGCCACACACTTATTTCCAGTGAGGTCTTACCGATCACCTCATCCCTGCGCCAGCCAGTGATACGTTCAAACCCTTCATTTACATCCAGATACATGCCATCTCTGAGCCGCGTGATATTGAGCGCATCAGGGCTGGTGAAGAATGCGGTACGGTACAGCTCGTCCTTGTCACGAAGATCCCGGGTCGTCTGCTTCAGGAAAGCATCATCCGCAAAACGATCCAGTGCAAAGCTGATGTCCATCGCCATCTCCAGCAACAGATTGCTGGCAGCTTCATCGAACGCATTGATCTCCTTGGCGTAAAGCGTCATAGCGCCCACCACTTGCCCTTTGCGGTAGATGGGGAGCGATGCAGAGCTTCCCCAGCCGAATTTGGCACCGCGTTCGTGCCAGTGCGAAGTTGCTGGGTCACGCTGAAAATCCTGGCACCAGTAAGGTCGTCGCTCGCGCACACTGGTTCCTGTCGGCCCGCGCCCGGTCGGTTCGTCCGCACTTGTCGAGATCTGCAGACCTGCAAGATATTCAGTTCCTGCCCCGAAAGATGCAACAGGACTGAGCTGCGAACCCGCCTGATCAAGCAAACCGATCCAGGCCATCTCCATACCGCCCAGTTCCACCACATCGCGGCAAATGATGTCGAACAGTTCAGCCTCGTTCGTACCACGCACGATAGCCTGGTTGCACTGACTCAATGCGTTGTAAAGATTGGTCATGCGCACCAGTTTTCCTTCAGTCGTCTTGCGACCGGTGATGTCGCGCGACAGGATGATGTAACTGGGTGTCTGTCCCGGTGCCACCGGTTTGCGCGAGACGGACAACTCGAACCAGTGTTTGCCGTCGGACAGATCGAGCTCGATCTGCAGTCCGTGGGAATAGCCTTTCTCCCGCGCTTCGGCGATCGCATGCGCACAGATCTCCGCGGACTGCGGCGGAAAAACCTCACTCAATCGTTTCCCGATACAGAATTCCGCCGGCATCGCCAACAGCTCGGTGCGCGGAGTGTGATAGTCCAGATAACGCCCCTCGTCATCGACCTCGAACAACAGATCGGGCAGAGCATCGAGTGTCGACTGCAACTGAAACTTCGTATCCCTCAGGAAACGGGTACGTTTCTGCAGCCTGCTGCGCAGCACAAGGGCAACGGCCAAGGTCGAGAGCAGCAAGGCAAGGATGAAAGCCAGGGCCTGCTTGATATAGGCAGGGATGATATGTGCCGGCTCTGGCGCACCCCAGTGCCTGAGAATACGGTAATAGACTGAATCCTGATCAGCCTTCCAACTGTTCAGGTGACGGTCTACGGCCTGTAGCAAGTCAGCATTGCGGCCCCGTGCAGTCACATAAAACAAACGGGCGGGGTTGAAGTAAATAGCCGTATCGCGCAGGGCATAGCGGCCTGCATGGAACTCGCCGAAATGATGGTTGGTGATGACAGCATCCGCTTGACCGGACTGCGTCAATTGGAATGCTTCCTCATAACTGCGTGCGGGAATGATGCGCGCCTTGATACCGAAGTTGTCCATCATCGATGCCAGCAATTCCTGCTGCACGCCGCCATCGAGCACGGCGATGCGCTTCCCTTCCAGATCCAGGATGGAAGCGATTCGCGTAGAGTCATTGCCGAAGACTTGGCTCCAGCTATGCAGCACTGGCGTGTCATGGAAATCTATCCAATCGCTGCGCCCATCGGTAAAGGCGACATCCGGCATCAGATCGATCTTGCCGCTCCTGAGCTGTTGCAGACAGACTTGCCACTCACAAGCGACAAAGCTGATATCCCAGTCTTCCTGTTTGGCGATTTCTAGCAGAATATCCACCAGGATGCCGGAAGCTTTGCCATCAGCCATGGTGAATATCTTGGGCGGGTTCTCGTACAAGCCGACCCGTACCTGTCTGGGTTCGGCGTGAACGCTGCTTATAAGCATGAAGAATGCAGCGAATGCAGCAAACAGCCCGGACGCCACTCTTCGAACAAGTGATTTACGAATCATGTAGCCTGCGTTCTCCTGCATGAAAACATGTGGATAGAGCTGAACTTCAGAGTCCTGACGGGGAATCAGTCTATACGCTCTTGCAACCTGCGAAAACAAAAATCGCCCACAAGGGGCGATCCGTATTTGGCGGAGAGGACGGGATTGTTCGATTTTCACGTTGCCTCCGCGAAACCCTCATCCCTCGCTGCGCCCGGGACCGCCTGAAGACATCCTGCGCGAGCGGCTGGCGGCTACGGCATAACCTAATGGTTAGCCTACACCGCACCACCACCGACTTGCGGTCGTGTTGTCGAACCCAAGGGTTCTCATCCCACAAATGAAAAGACACCCTTGCGGGTGCCTTGACTTGTCTGGCGGAGAGGGCGGGATTCGAACCCGCGGTGGGATGTTATCCCACACACGCTTTCCAGGCGACTTAATGAAAACTGATGAATCCTTTTGTTGACGGGGCATTCATGGTTGTAGAAAATCCATAAAAGTATTTATTGCCACAAATTTGCCACACTGCACAGGGAAAACTCAAATATGGCGACGATCAGGAAAAGAGGTGAATTCCAGTGGGAAGCTCAGGTTCGCCGAAAGGGCTACCCGCCCCAGTCAAAGACTTTCAACACGCGCGCAGATGCAGACCTCTGGGCAGCAACAACAGAAAGCGAGATGGGGCGCGGAGTGTTCATTGATCGTAGCGATGCCGAACGCAACACCATCGGTGAAATTATTGATCGCTTTACCTCCGAGTTCGCTCCCTATCACTACAAGCCACGTGAAGATGGGAAAGAGGCTTGGCGCTTTCAATGTGACCATCTGAAAAATGCCTTGGGGAAATTCTCACTCGCTGCGCTGGATCAAAAACTGGTTGCGCAATATCGTGACAAGCGCCTTTGTGCCGTGGGGGATAGCACAGTTCGCAAGGAACTGTTCATGCTCTCAAAAATTCTCAAATTCGCCGAAACGGAGTGCGCCATAGTTCTTCCGCGTGGGAACCCAGTCGAGAAAATTCGCAAACCATCGGAAAGTAAATCTCGTGATCGTCGTTTAATTGAAGAGGAATGGGAAGGGCTGGTGGCAGAGTGTCGCAAGAGCCGGAACACCTATTTGTGGCCTGCTGTGCAATTGGCAGTGGAGACCGGCATGCGGCAGGGCGAACTACTCGGGCTGTCTTGGAGGAACGTAGATAAAAAGCGATCTATCGCTTTTTTGAAAGATACAAAAAATGGAGAAGAGCGTGCAGTCCCTCTTTCACCAGCGGCCCTCGCCGTGCTCAATACTTTGCCAGTCTCGATTCGAGGAAAGGTCATTCCCGTTGAAAGAATGACGCTGTTCCATGCATTCCGAGCTGCATGCGCGCGTGCAAAAATTGAGGACTTCACCTGGCACGACCTGCGTCATGAGGCACTTTCTCGATTGGCCGAGAGAGGGGATATGACTGTTTTGGAGTTGGCGGCGGTCTCAGGTCATAAGACACTTCAAATGCTCAAAAGGTATACCCATCTGCAGGCTGAAAACCTAGCTGCAAAGTTGGCGGTGAACCCAAGATAGTTGTTTCTGGTTACCTCTAGTTGTTTGAATTTAACTAATTGAAGTTAAAGACAAACAATTATTGACATCCTGTAAATATCCTGAAAATATGCACGCATGCCGGAAGCATACAAACAAAAAGACAATGTAAGGAATGAGATCGGGGAGCGCTCCGCAATCCGGGCCGTACTTTGTTACGCCTTTGCTTTTATCGCGGAGCAGTTAATATTATTGCTCGGTACCATTGCGTTGATTGGTGCAGGGGGAGTTTTAATTCATTTTCATATTCTGCCGACCCAAGAGATTTGTGAGATTTTGGGAATTGTCTTCATTAGTTTGTTGTGTATTACGTTTGCGTTTTTTTGCACAAAAACGGGAAGTGGGTTTCTTTTAGATATTGGGAAAAAGGTTGAAGAATCAGTCAATGAAACTTTGCAGGCGTTGCAAGTTTTGCCATTTTTTCCTTCATTGCAGGTCATAAAATTTATTCACTCAAATGAAGCTTCAGATAGCTTCATTCCTTCCTCTCCATTCATTCCACCCCGCTTATACCTCGCCTGACATTTCGTTTCCGGTTTGATCCGGTTTTGAAAATCAGGTGGGGTGTGGCGCAACAACCCTAATCATTCGAGCCGCACCTTGCCTTCTCCATGGAGGTGCTATGAAAATCAATATCAATGAAGAAATCGCTGCATTCATGCGCGAACGTTATGCTGGTTATCCACCAAGGATCGAGATACCACTACTTTCAAAACATTTTAAAAAAAATGTACACGCAATTCGCGCGCAGATACGTAACCTTGTATTTCCAATTACGATTCGACACGATGAAGGTGGACGACAACATGTACTTTTGTCAGATCTGATTCGTTACGAGTTGACGGGAGAAAAACAGCCTCAGCTCGAAACAAGGCATAAACCTAAACCTCGCAATCCTCTGGGCTTGAATGGAGGTGCTCGGCGGCGTGGTGCGCCGACAAAGTCAGAACGAATCGCTCGCAAGATATCGACAGGAGCTCAGGAATGAGTATCTTGATCATGTCAAAAGTTTTTTCGACGAATCTTCAACCATCGAAGAAAATCGTGCTTCTTGCGCTCGCGGATTTTGCGAATGACGAAGGAAAAAACATCTTTCCGTCCGTCTCAACCATTGCCAAGAAATCTTCGCTTTCACATAGAAGTGTTCAAACCATCATCGGAAGGTTTCTTCACATTGGGGTTCTGCGCGTAATAAAGAATCCCTTCGGTGGTGCTCCAGGCACGACGCGTCATCTCGAAATTAACTTGGCTGCCCTTGACCTGTTGATGAAACAGCCACCGGGTGAAAATTCTGCACCCGTTTCTGAAGCGGGTGCAGATGACAGCGAGAAAGGGGTGAAAAATGGCGTCAAGACGGGCGATACAGCTGCACCCAAACCGCCAGATAACCGCCATAAAACCACCACATCCAATACCCATCAAAACTCGAATAGTGGTGGCTTGGAAGATTCTTTTGATTGGCCGCCACAAATTTCCCCTGAAGAGCGACATGCAATTCAGGAGGTCTTTTCGTATAGCTCCAATTCTGACCAACAAAAACAATATTCCCTTGACGAGTTACGGGCCGCGCTTTCACGGAAAGAAATTTCACTAAAAGCTTCATGGGTGCGTGCCTTGCTAGTGAAGGGAATTGAGCGCACAACCGAGGGGGTTGCATATGAACGAGCCAGGATGAGGGGATGCGAGCTGAAGGATGGTCAGAGCCAGAAGCTGCAAGAACCACTAACCGTGGTTGAAAAGGATACTGGCCGCGAACGGCTTCGAATAATGAAGGAAGGAATAAAAAAAGGATCTACCCATGCCCGCCACCTTAAATTTCAGAAATGAGGTACAGCCATGCTGAACACCATAAGACGTTTATTGCGAAAAGTTGGGCCATCTAATAACAGCAACATTGCTGAAAGTTTGGAGATTGGTATGGACTTGTCGATACCGCGTTATCCGCCTGTAGATTTTGGAACCCCTGCATGCCCGCCGGAAATTCTGCTTGAGCGTAATCGAGATATTGTCGATTCACTAATGGAAATTGTTTCAAATCGGCAATTGTTTGATGAACACTATCTCCCCGCGATGTTGCGTCTGGCGAATATGGTTCAGCTATTACCTGCATCCGCAACGCATCACCATCGAACGAAAGGTGGTCTGTTAAGGCATTCGCTTGAAGTCGGATTGTGGGCCGTG
>JAHJQE010000035.1 GCA_018819205.1 Gammaproteobacteria bacterium | reverse complement strand
CGATGCCATCATCAACTACATCCGCCGCAACTACGGCATGCTGATCGGCGAGACTACCGCCGAACTGATCAAGAAGCAGATCGGCTCCGCCTTCCCCGGCAGCGAAGTGCGCGAGATGGAAGTGAACGGCCGTAACCTTGCAGAAGGCGTGCCGCGCAGTTTCACCATCTCCAGCAATGAGATCCTCGAAGCGCTGACCGATCCGCTGAACAGTATCGTCAGTGCCGTGAAGACCGCGCTGGAACAGACCCCGCCGGAACTCGGTGCGGATATCGCCAGCAAAGGCATGGTGCTCACCGGCGGCGGCGCACTGCTCCGCGACCTCGACCGTCTGCTGATGGAAGAGACCGGTCTGCCGGTGGTGATCGCCGATGATCCGCTGACCTGTGTGGTGCGCGGTTCCGGCAAGGCGCTGGACTGCATGGATAAATACACCAACATCTTCACCTCCGATTGAGCTAAGTGGCGTTGGAAGACACCCGCACACTGCGCTTTTTCAATCGCGGCCCGAGTGCGGTCGCGCGGCTGGTGTTCTTCTCGGTGCTGTCGCTGCTGCTGCTGTTCGTGGATGCGCGCTACCAGTACCTGGAATCCACGCGCCAGGTCATCTCCATCATCATCTATCCATTCCAGCGTCTGACCGCATTGCCAGGCGAGGTTTGGAACGGTGTGACATCTTTTGTTGCTTTGCAGAGTCATCTGGTGGCCGAGAACGAACAACTGCATCTGCAGCATGATGCTGACTCTGCGCAACTCAAACAGATGGAAACGGTGCTGAGCGAGAACGCGCAGTTACGCGCGCTGCTTGAGGTCAAGCAACGTGCCGAATACACCGTGCAGGCCGCGCAGATCGTCTATTTGGAACGCGACATCTTCAAACGCAAGCTGTTCGTCGATGCGGGCGAGCAGAACGGCGTGCAGGCAGGCCGTGCGGTGGTGGATAACAACGGTGTGGTCGGACAAGTCACGCGCACCTATCCCTACCTGTCCGAGGTCACGCTGGTGACCGACAAGGACAACGTGGTGCCGGTGCAGGTGGTGCGCACCGGTTTGCGCGCTGCCGTGTTCGGTTCGGGCAACATCAGCGAACTTGATCTGCGCTATCAACCGGTTGATGTGGACATTCAGGTCGGTGACGAACTGGTGACCTCGGGCATGGATGGCACTTATCCGCCTGCCCTGCCTGTGGCCAGAGTGATCCGGGTCGAGCGCGACCCCGCCTATCCGTTCGCGCGCATTGCTTGTGTACCGCTGGCTGGTGTGGACAGGCATCGCACACTGCTGATCGTCTCCGAGGTGCCGACCTTGCCGCCGCGCCCGGCCGCGGGCGACGTGCAGGGCGCACAGCGCCCGAAGAAATCGAATCGAAAAGGTGGGCCATGAGATATGAGATGAGCATGGACCGCGAATTCCTGCTGCCAGCCAGCCGAGGATTCATCCTGGCCAGCTTCATCGCGGCCGTGTTGCTGGCATGGTTGCCTTGGCACGGCGTGGCGCTGGTGCTGCGGCCCGACTTCGTCGGTTTGATGCTGCTCTACTGGTGCACGCACAAACCACACCGCGTGGGCATCGGCATCGGCTGGATGCTGGGTATCTTTGTCGATGTGGCGGATGCCAGCCTGTTCGGCCAGCATGCGCTGGCCTATACGGTGCTTGCGTTCGGGGGGCTGGTGCTGAACCGGCGCGTGCAGATGTTCAGTCTGCTGGAACAATCCGTGCATGTGTTCGTGCTGCTGCTTGCCAGCTATGCGGTCTATGCCCTAGTGCACTGGCAGGTGCTGGGCTACGTCGAGTGGAGCTACTTCCTCGGCAGCCTGACTTCCGCGCTGTTGTGGGCGCCGCTGACTTTGCTCATCCAGACGCTGCGCCGTCCGCGCCGCAATCCGAACGAACTATGACGCCACATGTCGAGCTGAAGAACCATCAGCGCGAGCGATACCTGTTCAGCCTGCGCCTGATCTTCTGCCTCGGCTTCGTCGGAGTGCTGTTGGCGATCCTGGTGGCGCGCACTTTCTATTTGCAGGTGTGGAAGCACGACTATTTCGACACCATGGCGGAGAGCAACCGCATCTTCGTGGTACCCATCGTGCCCAATCGTGGTGTGATCACCGACCGCAACGGTGTGGTGCTGGCGCGCAACTATGCCGGCTATACGCTGGAAGTGACGCCTGATAAGGTCCCCGATCTGAATGCGACTATCGACGAGATAGGCAAGCTGGTCGAGATTAAGCCCAAGGATCTGCGCCGCTTCAAGAAACTGATGTCCGAGCGACGCTCACTGCAGACGCTGCCGGTGAAGACACGCTTGACCGACGAAGAGCTGGCGCGCTTTGCCACGCAGCTCTACCGTTTCCCCGGTGTGGAGATCAAGGCGCGCCTGTTCCGCGAATACCCCTTATCGGAAACCACCTCTCACTTGCTGGGTTACATCGGCCGTATCAATCAGCAGGAGTTGGACGAGCTGGAGAAGCAGGATCTCGCGGCGAACTACATGGGGTCCGACTACATCGGCAAGACCGGCATCGAACAGCGTTACGAGAAAGAGATGCATGGCGTGACCGGTATGGAACAGATAGAAGTGGATGCCGGCGGACGCGCCGTGCGCATGTTGTCGCGCACGCCGCCGCAATCAGGCAAGGAGCTGAAATTGACGCTGGATGCCGGTTTGCAGGAAGTGGCGGAGCAGGCGTTCGGCGATTATCGCGGTGCGATGGTCGCGATCGATCCAACCAATGGCGAGATACTGTCTTTCGTCAGCAAACCCGGCTATGACCCCAATCTTTTCATCGACGGTATCGATACCGAAAGCTGGGATGCACTGAACAACTCCCCGGATGTGCCTTTGAACAACCGTGCCCTGCGTGGCCAGTATCCGCCTGGTTCGACCATCAAGCCGTTCATGGCGCTGGCCGGACAGCATTACGAAGCGCGCGCACCGGGTTTCAGCATCAGTGATCCCGGCTACTACATGTTGCCCGGCAGCTCACATCAGTATCGGGACTGGAAGACAGGCGGTCACGGCAAGGTCGATCTGTTCACCTCTATCGTGGTGTCGTGCGACACCTATTACTACGGCCTGGCGACCGAGTTGGGCATCGACCGCATGCACGAATACCTGCAGCAATTCGGCTTCGGCAAACGCACAGGTATCGATCTGGAAGGAGAGGTATCGGGTCTGCTGCCCTCCTCTGAATGGAAGATGAAGCGCTACCAGCAGATCTGGTATCCGGGTGATACGGTGTCTGCCGGCATCGGACAAGGCTACAACCTGGTCACGCCGTTGCAACTGGCGTTTGCGACCGCCACGCTGGCAAACGACGGCGTGGCTTACCAGCCGCATCTGGTCAAAGAGATCCAGCATGCGCCGGAGGAACAGCAGGCCGCAACGGAGCCGTTGTTCGACTTGCAGATTCCGGCGGAACATCTGAAGCTGGTGAAGGGCGCCATGCAGGCAGTGGTCAAGCCGGGCGGCACTGCGGTCGGTGCGTTCTGGGGCGTCGAATATCCGGTGGCAGGCAAGACCGGCACCGCACAGGTCATCGGCGTCAAACAGGGTGAGAAATACGATGCCGATAAAGTCTCCGAATACAATCGTGACCACGCATGGTTCATCGCCTTCGCGCCGGCCGACAAGCCGCGTATCGCGCTGGCCGTGCTGGCCGAGAACGGGGGGCACGGCGGCTCGACCGCAGCACCCATCGCGCGCAAGGTGCTGGATTATTATCTGCTCGGCAAGAAACCCAAGCCGATGCAGAAGGTGGTTGAAAAAGCGGGAGCGGAGGACGATTGATGAATCTGCGGCTGCTCAGACAACGTTTCATGCTGCATCTGGATCCCATTCTGCTGTCAGGATTGGGGGCTTTGCTGCTGGTCAGCTTGTTGGTGCTGTACAGCGCCAGCGGCGGCAACGAGATGCGCGTGCTGGGCCAGCTGGGCAACATCGCCATCGGCTTCGTAGCTTTGTGGATAGTCGCCAACATGCCCTTGCACTGGTTGATGCGTATTGCTGTACCGATCTATGTGCTGGGTATGTTGATGCTGGTCGGCGTCGCGTTGTTCGGTGAGATCAGTCACGGCGCGCGACGCTGGCTCAATCTCGGATTCATGAACTTCCAGCCTTCAGAGCTGATGAAGGTCGCCGTGCCGTTGATGATGGCCTGGTACTTCGAGAAGCATGAAGCCACGTTGACCATGAAGAATTATGTGATCGCGACCCTGTTGTTGCTGATGCCGGTCGCGTTGATCCTGCGACAGCCTGATCTTGGTACCTCCATCTTGATCGCTGCCAGTGGTTTCTATGTACTGTTCCTGGCTGGCCTGTCCTGGCGCGTCATCGGCGGTCTGCTAGTGACGGCCGCAGCCAGCGCACCCTTCCTGTGGAACATGCTGCACGATTACCAGCGCCATCGTATCCTGATGCTGTTCGATCCTTCGCAGGATGCGTTGGGCAAGGGCTACCACACCATCCAGGGCATGATCGCGGTCGGCTCCGGAGGTTTGCTGGGCAAGGGTTATATGCAGGGCACGCAGACTCACCTCGACTTTCTGCCAGAACGCACTACCGACTTCATCTTCGCCGTCTATTCGGAAGAATTCGGTTTCGTCGGCAACCTGTTCCTGCTCGGTTTGTTCGCCTTTGTAATCGGCCGCGGTTTCATGATCACGGCCAACGCCTCTACATATTTCACACGCCTGATGGCGGGCAGTATCACGCTCACCTTCTTTACTTATGCCTTCGTCAACATGGGTATGGTCAGCGGTATCCTGCCGGTGGTCGGCGTGCCGCTGCCGCTGGTAAGCTATGGCGGTACCTCCATGCTCACACTGTTGCTCGGCTTCGGTGTGCTGATGAGCATCCATACCCATCAACGTCTGGTCAAAACCTGAGGGAACACACATGAACAGAAACCTGATTGTCATCCTTTCCGGCATCGCCTTGCTGAGCGCTTGTTCCAATATCCCGCGACGCACGACGACTGGGCAGCCAGCGATTCCTGCCAAGCCGGTTGCCGCAGCGCCGACGACAGGCGGCGGTTATCTGGCTGGTGACGGCCCTGGTGCGGATGCGCCGAGCAATCTGGACGGCATCCCGGATGCAGTGCCCAAAGCGGAACCTCTGCATCGCTACGCCAATCGTCCGTATTCTGCACTGGGCAAGACCTACACACCGCTGCAGAGCACGGGCAGCTACAAGGAGCGCGGCACCGCCTCCTGGTATGGCAAGAAGTTCCACGGCCAGCGCACCTCCATCGGCGACACTTACGACATGTACGGCATGACCGCTGCGCATCCCACTTTGCCGGTGCCCAGCTATGCGCGCGTGACCAACCTGGCCAACGGCAAGACCGTCGTCGTGCGCGTGAACGACCGCGGCCCTTTCCTGCATGACCGTATCATCGACCTGTCTTATGCCGCCGCCTACAAGCTGGGCTACGTCAACAACGGCAGCGCTGAAGTGGAAGTGGAGAGCATCGCAGTCAACGGCAACGCGCCGGTCGCGGCGGCCGTCACCATGCCGGTGGTGAAGGCAGAGTCTGTCGCGGCCGAGACCGTCATGCCGGTGATGCCGCCGGATGTCGCCGGCAAGGTCTACCTGCAACTGGGCGCCTTCAAGGAGCAGCAGGGTGCCGAAAGTTTCCTGTCCAGGATGCGCGCCGAACTGGGCGATACCGGCAAAGACATCATCCTGTTGCGCAGCAATGACATCAACCGCATCCAGCTCGGACCCTATGCCAATTCCGAGGAAGCACGCCGCGCCGCTAACACATTGGCCGGCCGTCTCGGCTTCAAACCTTTCGTGAGCCAGCACTGATGCACGCCGCCGCCAACATCGTTGTCGGCCTCGTCGCACTGATCCACCTCTACATCCTCGTACTCGAAATGGTCCTGTGGGATAAGCCCGCAGGACTGAAGGCGTTCCGCCTGAGCAAGGAATTCGCCGCCCAGACGCGAGTGCTGGCCGCGAACCAGGGTTTGTATAACGGCTTCCTGGCGGCGGGGTTGATCTGGGGATTGTGGACTGCTCAAGTGAACGTACAGATGTTCTTCCTGGGGTGTGTGCTGGTGGCGGGTATCTATGGCGCGCTGACGGCCAATGTGAAGATACTTTGGGTGCAGGCGGTGCCGGCGGTTATTGGGTTGGTATTGGTGGGGTTGGCGTAGAGAATTTGCTATGGCCGTTCGTCCTGAGTAGGCGGAGCCGTATCGAAGGATGGGAGCAGTCCGCGGGTTTTCAACATCAACTTCAAAACCGTCGGGCAACCCCCGACGGTGCTGACTTTGAATTTGAAAGCAGCAGCTTCACCCGTCCTTCGATACGGCCCTGCAATCTTGTCAGAAAATTAGGATATGCTAATATGCCCGCCACTTGTTATCCAGGAGGCAGAACATGTTTGGTATGAACATTAAAGAGATCGATGCGAACCAGTTCGCGCAGTGGGTGGAAGAGGACGGTCACAAGATGCGTGTGATCGATGTGCGTCAGATGGAAGAGATCGCACAGGGCACCGTGCCCAAGGCTGAGGCACTGCCATTGCATACCTTGCCGATGAAGGCCGGCGAGTTGGACAAAACCGAGAAACTGATCATGGTGTGCCGCAGCGGCGCGCGTTCGGCGCAGGCTTGCATGTTCCTGCAGCAGCAAGGTTTCTCCAATGTCTTCAACCTGCGCGGTGGGATGATGGCGTGGGTGCAGAGCGGTTTCCCTGCCTATCGACTGGGCTGAGGTAAGCATGAAGAACAAGATACTTTGGATCATCACCGCGGTGTTGGGCTTGATGCTGGCGATGCAGCAATTGCAGGCCAGTCAGGGTGTGGATGTGAAGACAGCGCAGAACATGACTCAGCAGGGCGCGCTGCTGCTGGACGTGCGTGAGCCAAGCGAATACGCGGCAGTGCATGCGGTGGATGCCAAGCTGATGCCGTTGGGCCAGGTCGGCTTGCGACTGAAAGAGCTGGAAGCCTGGAAAGACAAGCCTGTCGCGGTGATTTGCCGTTCGGGTCGACGCTCCGCGCAGGCGGTTTCGATCCTGCAGGAGGCGGGTTTCACACAGGTGGTCAATGTGCAAGGCGGAACCAGTGCCTGGGTCGAGGCGGGTCTGGACGTCGTCACGCAGCATTGATGCATCGAGCGGGCTTTCTGGCCCGCTCATCTCAGCTTTTCTTCTTGGCGCGCGGATGCGCGCCGTCGTAGATCTTCGCCAAGTACTGAAAATCCAGATGAGTGTAGACCTGCGTGGTGGAGATACTGGCGTGGCCCAGCATCTCCTGCACCGCACGCAGGTCGCCGGAGGACTGCAGCACATGTGTAGCGAAGGAGTGGCGCAGCATGTGCGGATATACATTGCTGTGCAGGCCTTGCTTGACCGCCCATTTCTGCAACTGTAGCTCCACGGTGCGCGGGGAGATGCGCGCACCGCGCGTGCCGACGAACAACGCATCCTCGTCAGCTTTGGCGATCTGATCGCGTACCTTCATCCACTCGCGAATGGCGGAAATGGCAGCTTGACCTACCGGCACCACGCGGGTCTTGCTGCCTTTGCCGGTGACGCGCACTTCGCCGGACTGCAAGGTGTCCTGCATGACTTGCAGGTCCAGACTCACCAGTTCGGCCAGACGCAGACCAGAAGAGTAGAGCAGTTCGAACATCGCTTTGTCGCGCGCATCCAGCGGCGTTTCCACCTTCATCTCCACCAGCTTCACCGCTTCATCCGGCGACAGGGCATGCGGCAGGGTCTTGGGCGATTTGGGGGCGCGCAGACCGACACAGGGGTTGCCGGGGCAGCGGTGATCGCGCATCAGGTAATTGTAGAAACCACGCCATGAGGAAAGCACGCGCGCCAGCGAGCGACCTGAAAGACCGCCGCCATGCAGTTGTGCGATGTAGCGGCGGATGTGGTGACTCTTTAGATCGGCCAGCGGAGTACCGCCAGCCAGTTCGAACAGACGGCGGATGTCGCGCGCGTAGTTGTCCGAGGTGTGTGGTGAGTAGTTGCGTTCGTGTTGCAGATAGGCCAGATAGCCCGTCAGCGTGTCTGTCTGATCAGACATGCAACCTGAACGCGCTGCCCAGTGTCTCGGCGATACGCTGCAGGAACACAGTGCCCATTTCGGGATAGAAGCGCTCCTTGTCTTCGCTGCCGAGCACGAGCAGGCCGATGGTCTGGCCGTTCACGCGCAGTGGCAGATAGGCGAACGAGCGCAGATGCCCGCCTGATTCACCGAACCAGCTTTGCGTGTCGGCGACAGCATGATGCGTACAGACGGGTAGCGCTTGTTCGTCTGCAAAGGCCAGCACTTCAGAACTGGGCGGCTCGCTCTTCCACAGATGCAGGGCTACATGTGGCACGGCGAATATCTCGTTCAAACTTTGAATGACCAGGTTCTGCAGGGTGTCTCGGTCATGCGGGCCGAACAGCGCGCAATTGAATCGATGCACCTTGAGCTGCAGCGCGTCGTTCTCTTTGGCGTATTCCAGCAGTTCGCGCAGTTTCTTCTCCAGCGATTTGACCTTCTCGCGCAGCGTCAGCATCTGTCGCTCCGACAGCGAGATGGTGCGACCACCGTGCGGATGCGGCAGGTTGATCTCTGCCAGCATCTCGGCGTTCTGTTCGAAGAACTCAGGGTGATCCTGCAGGTAGCGTGCGACGTCTTCGGATTTCATGAGGTTCCTTTACAAGTTGATCTCGCCTTCGAACACCGTGATGGCCGGGCCGGTCATCAGAACCGGGTTCGTGTCGCCTGTCCAGGTGATGGTCAATGCACCACCTCGCGTGGCGACGTGCACGGTGTCGTCCAGCAGGCCGCGACGGATGCCGGCGACCACCGCTGCGCAAGCACCGGTACCGCAGGATAGGGTCTCTCCCGCGCCGCGTTCGTACACGCGCAGTTTGATGTGTGTGCGGTCCAGCACCTGCATGAAGCCGGCATTCACACGCTTCGGAAAAAGCACATGGTTCTCTATCAGAGGACCTTGCTGAGTTACTGGTGCGGTGTCTACGTCATCCACGACCTGCACGGCATGAGGGTTGCCCATGGAAACGGCGGTGATCTGCACAGCCAGTCCGTCGACATCCAGTATCTGGGTGACCTCATCGCTGTCGCTGAGGTAGGGGATTTGAGCGGCCTCGAACACCGGCTCGCCCATATTCACCCTGACGCGGCCGTCATCCTCCAATTTTGGCGAGATCAGACCGCTCTTGGTCTCGACCACGATCTCCTTTTTGCTGGTGAGCTTTTTGTCGTGCACGAAACGCACGAAACAGCGCGCCCCGTTGCCGCATTGTTCCACCTCGCCGCCGTCAGCATTGAAGATGCGGTAGCGAAAATCGGCATCATGTCGCTGGGATTTTTCTACCAGCAGTATCTGGTCGCAGCCTATGCCGAAATGGCGGTCGGCGATGAGGCGTAGCTTCTCCGGTGTCAGTGCGAGTGACTGGCGGATGCCGTCGATGACCACGAAATCGTTGCCTGCGCCGTGCATCTTGGTGAATTTGAGAGACATGATCGACTGCCTGATTGCGATGCGCGGATTATACGTCGGCGCACAGCTGGGTGTGGTCGCGAAACATGCAGCGATCCATCACCACCGTGATGCCGGCCTGTTGCGCGCGCAGCGCGGCTTCTTCGTTCACTACGCCATCCTGCAGCCACAGTTTTTTTATACCCAGCTTGATGCAACTGTCCACGATGGCCGGCACATGTTCGGGGGCACGGAACACATCCACGATATCCACCGCAAAAGGGATACTCTCCAGATCGGCGTAAGCCTTCTCGCCCAACACCTCTTCAATCAGGGGGCGCACAGGAACGATGCGGTGGCCGAAGCCCTGCAGGGCGCGGGCGACATTGAAGCTGGGACGGGCGGTATTGGGCGACAGGCCGACCACGGCGACCGTGTGTGATTCGCGCAACAGGCAGCAGATATCCTCGGGGCTGGGGTTATTGAAGGCCATGTCAGTTTCCAGAAAGAAGCTGTGGCTATAATAAACCATCGCTTCATCCACGACGGGAGCTTAGTTTGAGCGCAATCCATGCTTCACAACTCACCTTCTTCGCCGCGCACGCCCCGTTCGACCGTTTCGAAGGTGCGCACCAGATCTGGTTGCTGGAGCGCCTGAAGCTCGCCTACTACGCCAAGGGCGAAGTGATCGCTTCGCCGCAGCAGGGCAATTCGCAACGTTTCTTCATCATCAAACAGGGGTTGGTGCGCGGCGCGCGCCAAACGGACGATAGCAGTGATGCGGTGATCGAACTGCACGAGGGCGAGAGCTTCCCGGTGGGTGCGTTGCTGGCCGGACGTGCTGTGACTTCCACTTATCGTGCGGCCGAGGATGTGTTCTGCTTCGAGCTGGATGCTGCCGATTTTCACGAACTGCTCGAACTCTCCCCCGTGTTCAAGGACTTCTGCACACGCCGCATCACCGCCCTGTTCGAGCAATCGCACCAGGCCATGCGCGCCCAGTTCGCGCAGGCGGCGACCGAACAGCAATCGTTATCCAGTCCGCTCTCCGAGATCCTGCGCCGCGAGCCGGTGAGCTGCACACCAGACACCGCGCTGCTGGAAGTGTTGCGCACCATGCGCGAGCTGCGTGTCGGCTCCATGGTGGTGGTGGATGCGGCGCGCAAGCCCTTGGGCATCTTCACTTTGAACGATCTGCTGGGGCGCGTGGTGCTGCCCGGCCTGTCGACGGACGTGCCGATCTCGCAGGTGATGAGCGCCGATCCGATGGCGCTACCCCCGACCGCGCCGGCCTACGAGGCGGCCATGGCGATGGCGCGTGCGGGATTCCGCCATGTACTGGTGACGGAAGCTGATGGAACACTGAGCGGAATCCTGTCCGAGCGCGACCTGTTTTCATTGCAGCGCGTGGGGCTGCGCCAGATCAGCGGTGCATTGCGTCAGGCAGCGGATGTGGAGACGCTGATCGGATTGAGTCGCGATATCCGCGCCCTGGCACGCAACATGATGGCGCAAGGGGTGGCCGCCGAGCAGCTCACCCTTTTCATCTCCACGCTGAACGATCTGCTGGCGGCGCGTTTGATCGAACTGGAGTGCGACGCCTCGGTACTGACCGGCACGCCTTTGCACGACAACCTTTGCTGGCTGGTGATGGGTTCCGGCGGGCGCTACGAGCAGACGCTGAACACCGATCAGGACAATGCCTTGATCTTCACTTTGCCGGACGGCATGAGTGCGGACGAGGCGCGCGTCATCCTGCTGCCGGTGGCGCTGCGCATCAATCAGGCTATGGCGCGTTGCGGTTTTCCGCTGTGCAAGGGCAACATCATGGCGTCCAACCCGCAATGGTGTCTGTCGCTGGAAGAGTGGCAGGAGGTGTTCACCAAGTGGGTGGATCGCGGCTCGCCGGAAGCCTTGCTGCACGCGTCCATCTTCTTCGATTTCCGCGCCCTGACCGGGCAGCGCAAACTGGCCGAAACGCTGCGCAGCTGGCTGGCCAAGCTGGCGCGCGACAACAGCCGCTTCCTGCACCAGATGGCGGCCAATGCGCTGCGCAACCGGCCGCCGCTGGGTGTGGTGCGCGATTTCGTGTTGAACGATGCCAAGCGAATCGACTTGAAGTTGAACGGACTGGCACCGTTCGTCGATGCGGCGCGCATCTTCAGTCTTGCCGCCGGTGTCATGCAGACCAGCACTATCCAGCGCCTGCGTCAGAGTGCCGCCGCGCTGCGTGTGCCGGCAGCCGAGGTGGAAGCCTGGATCGATGCCTTTCTGTTTATCCAGATGTTACGGCTGCGCCACCACTATGAAGCCAGTGCGGGGCTGAGCGAGGCCGAGATCGCGCAACTGGACAACCTGATCGATCCCGCCGCACTGAACGAGTTGGACAGGCGCATCCTGAAAGAATCTTTCCGGCAGGCACGCAAGGTGCAGGCCAAACTGGCGCTGGATTACCAGCTGTGAGGAAGTTGTTGCAGCGCTGGTTCGCGCCGCGCGCAAAACTGGATGCGCAGCAGGCTGCACGACTGACTGCCTGGCAGGCACTACCTGCACCGGACACCCGATTACCGTTCAATCAGGCGCGCTATGTGGTGGTCGATGTGGAGACCACCGGCCTCAATCTGATGACCGACACGCTGATCTCCATCGGCGCGGTGGCGGTGGTGGGCGGGCGCGTGGTGATGGCCGATAGTTTTTCCGTGGTGTTGCAGCAGCAGCAGAGCAGCCGCAAGGAGAACATCCTGATCCACGGCATCTCGGGCTCGGTGCAGCGCGAGGGCGTGCCGCCCGCCGATGCCTTGCTGGATTTTCTGGAATATCTTGGCGATGCGCCACTGGTCGCTTTTCATGTCGCGTTCGACGAGACCATGATCCGGCGCGCCATACGCCAGTATCTGAATCACAATTTCAAGCATCCCTGGCTGGATCTGGCCTATGTGATGCCCGCCCTCAATCGCGACCTGATGCGCAGTCATCGTGTGCTGGATGACTGGGTAGGACGCTTCGGTATCCGTATCGAGGCGCGCCATAACGCGCTGGCCGATGCGCTGGCGACCGCGCAATTGCTGCAGATCGCCCAGTCGCAGGCACAGCGCAAGGACATCACGGACTACGCGGGGCTGCGAGATCTGGAGCGGGCGCAGCGCTGGGCCAGCAACGTAAGATGATTGTAAGGTTGCTCCCGTAACCTGCCGCGAGCAGTGTCGGGCAGGCTAGCTTCATGTCAGGCGCGGCGCTTCTATAAATCAACAAGGGAGAACAAGCATGGATAAGCAAGGCGAAGCCTACTGGAAGGCAACGCTGGGCCTGCTGACCAAGATTCTGGCAGTGTGGTTCATCGTCTCGTTTGGCGCGGGCATCCTGTTCGCGGATATGTTGAATGGCATACATCTTGGAGGGTATCCACTGGGCTTCTGGTTCGCCCAACAGGGGTCCATGTACATCTTCGTGGCGCTGATTTTCTACTATGCCAAGAAGATGGACCAAATCGATCGCAAGTTCGACGTGCACGAAGAATAAGGGGCTGACATGGATCTGCAAACAACGATTTATCTGGTGGTGGGGCTGAGCTTCGCCCTGTATATCGGCATCGCCATCTGGGCGCGTGCCGGTTCAACTTCCGAGTTCTACGTCGCCGGTGGCGGCGTCGGTCCGCGCATCAACGGTATGGCGACTGCCGCCGACTGGATGTCGGCCGCGTCTTTCATCTCCATGGCCGGCCTGATCTCCAACATGGGTTACGGTGGCGGTCTGTTCCTGATGGGCTGGACCGGCGGCTATGTGCTGCTGGCCCTGTTGCTGGCGCCATATCTGCGCAAGTTCGGCAAGTTCACCGTGCCGCAGTTCATCGGTGACCGCTACTACTCGCAGACGGCTTCCACCGTTGCGGTGCTGTGCCTGCTGGTGGCCTCGCTGACCTACATCATCGGTCAGATGACAGGCGTGGGCGTGGCGTTCTCGCGCTTCCTTGGCGTCTCCAACGAGACCGGCATCTACGTCGGTATGGCCATCGTGTTCACCTATGCGGTGTTCGGCGGCATGAAGGGCATCACTTACACCCAGGTGGCCCAGTACTGCGTGCTGATCTTCGCCTACACCATCCCGGCGATCTTCATCTCCATGCAACTGACCGGCAACCCGATCCCGCAACTGGGTCTGGGTTCCAATCTGGTAGGCAGCGACATCTCCCTGTTGCAGAAGCTGGATCAGGTCGTGATCGATCTCGGTTTCGGCCAGTACACCACCACCACGGCAGGCAGTACGCTGAACATGTTCGTGTACACCATGTCGCTGATGATCGGTACCGCCGGCCTGCAGCACGTGATCATGCGCTTCTTCACTGTGCCCAGCGTGCATGCCGCACGTCTGTCGGCCGGCTGGGCGCTGGTGTTCATCGCCATCCTGTACACGACCGCTCCGGCAGTCGCCGCGATGGCCAAGACCAATCTGATCCGTACCGTCACACCGGGTGTGGTCACGCAAAATGCCGATCCGTATGCGGCAGACTCACAGATCAAGTATGACGAACGTCCGGACTGGATGAAACGCTGGGAAGTGACCGGTCTTTTGAAATTCGAAGACAAGAATGCCGACGGTCGCATCCAGTATTACAACGACAAGTCCAAGAGCGAGGAGTTCAAGGCCAAAGCAGAAGCGGCAGGCTGGAAGGGCAACGAGCTGTCGGTCAATGCCGACATCATCGTGCTGG
Organism: Gammaproteobacteria bacterium; assembly: GCA_018819205.1. GTDB lineage: Bacteria > Pseudomonadota > Gammaproteobacteria > Burkholderiales > Gallionellaceae > Sideroxyarcus. The sequence goes on along the minus strand of JAHJQE010000035.1, from coordinate 4,085 downwards.
CCAACCCCGAGATCGCGCTGCTGCCGAACTGGGTGATCGCACTGGTCGCTGCGGGCGGTCTGGCTGCTGCGCTGTCCACCGCTGCCGGTCTGCTGCTGGCGATCTCCTCGGCCATCTCGCATGACCTGGTGAAGGGTGTGTTCAAGCCTAACATCAGCGAGAAGGGCGAGTTGATGGCGGGCAAGATCGCCATGGCCTGCTCCATCGTGGTGGCCGGCTATCTTGGCCTGAACCCGCCGGGCTTCGCGGCCGGTACCGTGGCTTTGGCTTTCGGTATCGCTGCGTCTTCGCTGTTCCCGGCGATCATGATGGGTATCTTCTCCAAGAAGATGAACAAGGAAGGTGCCATCGCCGGCATGTTGGCGGGCCTCACCATCACCCTGTTCTATGTGTTCGCGCACAAGGGCTTGTTCTTCATCAAGGGTACCGACTATCTGCCGCTGATCGGTGGCCCGAACAGCTTCTTCGGTATCACGCCGGAAGCATTCGGCGCGATCGGCGCGCTGGTCAACTTCGGCGTGGCCTTCCTGGTGGACAAGTTCACCAAGGAACCGCCGGAGCACATCCAGCACCTGGTCGAGAACGTGCGCACCCCGCGCGGTTCGAAGGCAGTGGATGGCCGTCACGCCCACTGACAGGCTGTTCAGCGTGTAACATGGACCCCGCTGCTCCCCGGCGGGGTCTTTTTCTTTGGAGTAAATATGGTATTTGATGTGAGTGTCGCGATGACATGGGTGTTGTTCCTGGCCCTGTTTCCGATGGCGTTCTTCTGGCTGCGTCGTGCCTGGCGCATCGCCATTCGGCGGGATTTCACTGAAGTGGCGTTGAAGAAGGGCGTGCCGCCGGAGAAACCGGAACGATTCGCGCCCTATGCTGTAGCGATAAACCTGCTGGGAGGTATCGTCGTCGTGTGGGTGGTGGTGAGTGTCCTGATGGCACGATTGGACTATGCGACATGGAGTGCGACAGCAGGTATCACTATCTGGCTAAAGATCATCGCCGACTTCATCCTGGCGAGGCACGCCCACCCCATCGTGTTAAAGCGCAAGACGGAATAAGCGTAATTCAGTCGTTCGTCAGCGACTGGAAGCGCACGCAGAAACGCGCCCCCTTGCCATCCTTACCTTCGCTGAGCGTGAGTTCAGCACCGTGCCGTTTGGCGATCTCGGCCACGATGGAGAGGCCCAGACCGCTGCCGCTCTGGCCGCTGCCGAGGATGCGATAAAAACGTTCGAACACACGCTTGCGGTGTTGTGCCTCGATACCCGGCCCGTTGTCTTCGACACACAGCACGGCGTAGCCGTGTGAGTGCGTCGTGCTGACAGTGATATGTCCGCCGTGCGGGGTGTAGCGGATCGCGTTGTCGATCAGGTTGTTGAGCATCTCGCTCAAACTGGGCGCATCGCACAACAGGGGCAGCGCTCCGTCGCTCGCCTCATAGCCGATATCGATGTCTTTTTCCAAGGCCATTTGCACCCATCCCAGCGTGCATTCCTGTGCCATCTGGCGCAGATCGATGCGCGTGAAGCGGTCGGTGCCCAAGCCGGCTGGCTCGGTCCTGGCCAATGCCAGCAACTGGTTGACCAGGCGAGTGCCGTGCCGGGTGCTGGTCAGGATGTGGCGCAAGGCATGCTGTTTCTGCTGCACATCATCCGTGCGCAAGGCTAGTTCCGCCTGTGTCTTCAATCCCGCGAACGGTGTGCGCAGCTGGTGTGCCGCATCGGCGACGAAACGCTGTTGTGCAGCCATCACCTGCTTCAAGCGTTCCAGCAGATCGTTCACTGCGTCGATCAGGGGGCGCACCTCAGCCGGCGCTTTGCTGCCGTCGAGCTGGCTAAGGTCGTCACGCTGCCGGTTGCCGACTTCGTTACGCAGACGCTCCAGTGGACGCAATCCCTGCTTCAAACCGTACCAAACCACGGCCAGAGCGATCAGGGTCAACAGCAGTTGCGGGATCACGATGTTGGCCAGAATGCCGCGTATCAAATCCTGCCGTTGCTGGATGGTCTCGGCGACATGCAGTTGCAGGGTGCGTCCGCTGGAATGGAAGGTCAAGCTGACCATGCGCGTCTTCTGCCCTTCGCGTTCGCCGTTGCTGAATAGCGGGCCAGGACGGCCCCGTCGGTAGGAGAGCGGGCGCAAGGTGTTGCCGTTGCCTGCCAGTTTATGACCTTCGCTGTCTGTGACTGTGAACACCACGCGATCCGGCATGCCGGGGTCTGTGCCATCCGGTAACACAGGTTCGATATCCAGCCTTTCTTTGCCGCTACCGAGGCCGAGTTGGGCTGCGATCTCATTGGCGCGCTGCAGCAGCACCAAGTCATAGGGCTGGTTGGCGTAGTTGATGGTGGCGAAGTAGCCGACGGCGGTACTGACGATCCACAGCAGGTACAGCGAGATGAGCAACCGCTGCATGAGATAACTGCGCAGGGATCTGATCTGGCTTTCCATGCTGCCCTTCAGCCGGTGTGGACCGTGTGTTGAGGGACGATATCGATCAATTTGCGGGCGTGGTCAGGTTGTCGATGACGTAGCCCAAGCCGCGGATGGTGCGGATGGTGACGCCTGCTGGTTCCACCTTCTTGCGCAAACGATGAATGTACACCTCGATCGCGTTGTTGCTGGCTTCTTCTGAATAGCTATAGAGGCGTTCCAGCAGTTGCTCTTTGCTCACCACCCAGCCGGTACGCATCATCAGCGCCTCGAGCACACTCAACTCGCGAGTGGTGAGTTCCAGCGGTACGCCGTCTATCATGGTGCGACGCGCCACGCTGTCGAAGCTGAGCTTGCCGCAGGTGTAGACCGGATTCATGCCGCACTGGCCGCGCCGGATCAGCGCGCGCACACGTGCCTCAAGCTCGGGCAGGCTGAACGGCTTGATCATGTAATCGTCTGCGCCGAGGTCCAGTCCTTTTACGCGGTCACCTTCCTCATCGCGCGCCGTGAGGATGATGACCGGCACCTGACGATTGTTATCGCGCAGGCTGCGCAGTACGCTGAAGCCGTCGATCTTGGGCAAACCAAGATCAAGGATGACCAGGTCGAACGGTTGCTCTCCGCTGAGGATGAGCTTGGCGGCTTGCCCGTCCTTGACGCAATCGACGGCATAACCGGAATGGCGCATGGAGTTGCACAGGCCATCTGCCAGCACTTCATCGTCTTCGGCAATCAGAATGCGCATCGTGTGTCAGTCCCATGTAAGGGAATAGGGTTAAGTTCGTCGCGGGCAGGTATGCTTAGGCCCTTGTCGTCTGCCGCTGGGCTGCATTCTATGTGCAAGCGGCAGTTTGTCCAAATGGTGGGCGCGGCATCCAGGGATAAAGTCGGGAACAGACATGAAGGCAAGTGAAAGACATCAACGCTACTGGCGCAGCAATCTGCGCATGACCGGTGTGCTGCTGGCAATCTGGTTCGTCGCCACATTCGTCGTCAGCTGGTTCGCACGCGAGCTGCAGACGCTGACCGTGCTGGGCTTCCCTTTTTCGTTCTTCATGGCGGCACAGGGTGCCTTGCTGATCTATCTGTTGCTGGTCGGATTCTATGCCTGGCGCATGGGCAAGCTGGATGAAAAGTACGGAGTGGGAGAGGACGCCTGATGTCCGGACAGTCGCAATTCAGCTCGCAGCTCAAGCGTTACTACTCGCTGTATACCGGTGGTGTCATCGGCTTTGTGGTGCTGTTGTCCATCCTCGAGCAGATGGGCGTGCCCAACCAGACGCTGGGATATATCTTCCTGGGGGTGACGGTGTCGCTTTATGCCGGTATCGGCATCCTGTCCAAGACCTCGGATGTGTCGGAATACTATGTGGCCGGGCGGCGCATCCCTGCCTTGTTCAACGGCATGGCAACCGCAGCCGACTGGATGTCGGCCGCGAGTTTCATCGGACTGGCCGGCACACTGTATATCTCTGGCTACGACGGCCTGGCGTTCGTGATGGGCTGGACCGGGGGCTATTGTCTGGTGGCGCTGTTTCTGGCACCTTATCTGCGCAAGTTCGGGCAATACACGGTGCCGGACTTTCTCGGGGCGCGCTACGGCGGTGACGGCCCACGCATGATCGGCGTGTTCGCCGCCATTCTGTGTT
>JAHJQE010000034.1 GCA_018819205.1 Gammaproteobacteria bacterium | reverse complement strand
TCGGCCAAAGCGGAAGTTCGCTCTTCAAGTAATGCTCTTCCGCTACGGTGCTCATAGCGGGCGGTCAAAAACTTTATGCGATGCCGCCCTATTTGATTTTATTGGTTTGAAATGGGCGGTCAGGTGGTCATAGAATATGCAGTTTACTCAATTCGCGGGAGACGGCTTCAATGCAGTGTTAACAGAAAACGCACCTGAATTCGGATCATATATCTCTGCGGTGGTTAACCTATTGTAGTTTGTTGACCCCCCGCCAATTACAATCACCTTGCCATCGGTCAGCAAAGTGGCAGAATGATCAAAACGCTCGAAGGACGGTTTCCCAGTGAGTGTGAATTTACCTGTAGCAGGATCATAAAGTTCAGCATTCACCCCGCCTGCTCCACCAACAATCAGAACCTTGCCACTATTTAGCAGGGTTGCAGTATGCCCTACACGCTTTTCATTTAGATTTCCTGTGGAAGTAGACGTGTTTGTCGAGGGGTCGAATATCTCGGCACTGTTGAGATAAAGGCCACTACTATTCATACCACCAGCAATTAGAACTTTGCCATTAGCAAGCAAGGTAGTTGTGGGGAAATTTCGTTGTTCGACGAGTTTTCCCGCCTTAGATAATTTTCCGGTAGCAGGATCATAAAGCTCCGCCTCTCCAAGTAAGGCTACACAAAGAAGAACTCTGCCATCTTTCAGCAAGGTTGCTGTGTGCCACCCAATTTCGAGCACATTTCCAGTCGGTGCAAATTTACCTACAGCTGGATCAAAAACTTCGGCCAAAAGCTCAGGGGGGGCAGATGGTTCTGAAGGATCGCCTTCACCTTCATACTCCTCATAATTAGCATCATGACCAATCAACAAGACCCTGCCGTTCTGCAACTCAGTCGCCGAAACAGTACCATTCAAAGTTGGGGTCCCAACATATGAAAATTTCCCGGTTTCAGGTCCATAAAGTTCAGTATCTTTTCCGCCTCCAGATCCGCCTCCAGAAATAAGCACCTGCCCCTTTGGGAGTAGGACTGCATGATGGTTGGCTCTTGAGTTGATTAGCCTTCCGGTAAGTGTAAAGGTGCGGGTGTTGGGATCATATAGTTCTGCGCTGGCTAAATGACTATCAATCCCTGTACCACCCGTGATTAGCACATTGCCATTTTTTAATAGAGTGGCTGTATGTTGTCGGCGTGCAACAGCAAGGTGATCTGTAGCCCCAAAGTATCCCGGTGTGCTGAAGCTACCAGTGTCAGAATCATATAATTCAGCACTTAATAAACTCACACCTTCGTTATACTCATACCGCTCCCCTCCAGTTATGAGAACGTTTCCGTCAGACAGCAAAGTGGCGGTATGCCAGCAACGAGTCGATTCGAGAAGCTCCGTTGATGAAAATTTGCCCGTTGCGGGATCATATATTTCTGTATCGTTTTTGGAAGCCAATCCGTACGCAAGTCCACCAATAACCAGAACTTTTCCATCACGTAGCAGAGTAGCTGTAATATTGGGTTGGGCATTGATAAGATTACCCGTCGATTCAAATTGGCCAGAAACAGGATCGTAAAGCTCTACAGTTTGTATACCACTCCATCCAGGGCCGCTCCCACCTACTATCAACACCTTGCCGTTTTTCAATAGGACGGAGGCGTGGCTACCTCTTCCGGCAACCAAGTTCCCGGTAAAAGCAGATTGACCAGAAATCGGATCATAAATTTCGGCGCTAGTAATTGCTTGATCGCGGCTTTTCCATCCACCTGTAAAAAGCACTTTGCCATTAGCTAATAACGTGGCAGTGGAACCCACTCGTGCCGTATGGAGCCTACCAGCACTTTCGAAGTGACCTGAAATCGGATCATATATTTCGACTTCTTGGTTATCGCCCGCTATCAACACCTTGCCATTTCTCAGAAGGGTTGCCGTATGCCCACTACGTGCGCTAAGCATGTTGCCTGTAGTAGTAAAAGTACCAGTTGCAGGATCGAAAAGCTCGGCGCTAGAGAGAGAGCCCTCGCTTAATCCTTGTCCTCCGACTATTAACACCTTACCGTTATTCAACAGGGTGGCGGTATGGTCGCTGCGTGCAGCCTTTAGGCTACCTGTAATAACGAACCTTCCGGTGTCTGGATCATAAATTTCGGCAATATTCAGCTTGGGAAAGTTACTATATTGCAGACCTCCAGCAATGAGAACCTTGCCATCAGATAACAGGGTGGCAGTATGGTGTGAACGAGCTGCATTGAGGTGACCAAGACTATTTAACGCATCATTTTTATATACTGTATTTAAAATTACGCTAGATTGTGCTGCCGATGTTGTTGCTTCCAAGGCAGCTTCCGATTCGGATGGGGTTGGGGATTCAGTGGCTATAACAGTTACTGGTGTAACTGAAGCAGGGGGGGGCGTTTCTGGGGCAAGAGATCGGCTCACTCCTTCCTTTCCATCGCAAGCGCCCAACACCAAGCTGAAAACAATGATCAACAAAGTATGTTTGCAATCATACAGTGAATCCATTTCCTCTCCTTTTATTAGGACATCCCTGAGCCTCATGGACAAACAATGTTCTCCCGTTGACCCACATGGTTTTCTCCCATAGCCGCTGCGACCGCCGATATTCCCATCGCGCTTGTCACGAGTTCTTTTGCGTCCGACTCGTCGTCTTTTCAGGCTAAAACCAAACCGACCACGGTTTTCTCTTGGGTTGCATACATTGAAAAGATATACCGGCGGTGAATGGTCGCAATCTATCCCACCACTCCTGCAGGGTCAATATGTCGAAATATCTATACCCGGCCTAGATTGCAGGTCCGCTTACCACCACATTGCAGCCTGTCACAGACAATACAATCAACGGCCGCTTTGGCCGAACTTTAGACCTTCCGCACTGGCGGCTCCAGATCCCCGCTATGCAGTTTGAACTCGCCGCGCTTGCGGTCGGCGAAGTAGTTTTCCAGTGCGTAGCGCACGGGGCGGAAAGCGAGTTGTTCCCAAGGGATGTCTTCTTCTTTGAATAGCTGCACATCGAGACTTTCCACGCCGGGCGAGAAGTCGAGGTCGAGCAGGGTGGCGCGGAACAGCATCTGCACCTGGTTGATGTAGGGCAGGTTGTAGAGGCCGAGCAGTTCGTGGATGTCGACGCGGGCGTTGGCTTCTTCCAGTGTCTCGCGCGCGGCACCTTCTGCAGTGGTCTCGCCGTTCTCCATGAATCCGGCAGGTAAGGTCCACAGTCCATGGCGCGGTTCGATGGCGCGCAGGCAGAGCAGGATGCGGCCGTCTTCCCATTCGGGGATGGCACCGACGATGATCTTGGGGTTCTGGTAGTGGATGGTGTCGCAGGACGTGCAGACGTAGCGTTCCCGGTGGTCGTCCTGCGGGGTGCGCAGTTCGACCGGGGCGCCGCAGTCTGCGCAGTATCTCAACTTAGAGCTCCCAGAACTTCCACCACGGCGTCTCGCGTTCCTTGAAGAATGTCTGCGAGGGCTTGATGCCGTCCTTGGCGATGTTGCTGTCGAGCACGCGTTGCGTGTCGCGGCTGAGGTCGGCCATGCCGAGACGGGTATAGGCCTGCACCATGATCTGCAGCGCGTCGCGCGTCTGCATGGTCTCCGGGTAGTCGACCAGCACGCCCTGTGCACGGTTGAGTGCGGCGACATAGGCCCCGCGGCGCAGGTAGTAGCTGGCGATGGCGATCTCATGCTTGGCCAGCGTGACCAGCAGGTATTGCATGCGCTGGCGCGCATCTTCTGCATAGCGGCTCTGCGGGTAGCGCGTGACCAGTTGTTTGAAGGCATCGAACGAGGCCCGCAAGGCGACCGGATCGCGCTCGGCCGGGTCTTGCTGGAACAGCGTGCTGAAATAGCTGTTCAGGTTCTCGTCAAAGTTGATGAGTCCTTTCAGGTAGAGCACGTAGTCAAGCGCATCGCTCTTGGGGAACTGCTTGACGAAGCGGTCCAGCGTGGAGAGCGCGGGGGCGGGTTCGCCTTTCTTGTACCAGGCGTAGGCGATGTCCAGCTGTGCTTGTTGCGCGTAGCGGCCATAAGGGAAACGTGACTGCATGCGCTCCAGATCCTTGACGGCACGCTCGAATTCGCCATCCTGCATCTCGGCCTTGGCCTTGGCATACAGCTCGTCTGCGGTGGCCTTGCTGTCTTTTTCATAGTCCGCTTCAGGAAGCGAGCTGCAAGCAGCTAACGTGAACAGGAGGAAAACGGCTAAACTATGACGCATGATAGAACCCGAAGAAGAATTGCCTGATTATAGCAAAGACGACGATAGCGCCGACCTGCTTGAGTTCAAAGTGCCCACCGAGCACGGCGGCCTGCGACTGGACCAGGTGCTAGTCAAATTGCTCCCCGAATACTCGCGTAGCCGCCTGCAAGACTGGATAACGCAAGGCTTGGTCACGGTCAACGACAAGCCTGGCACCGTCAAACAGAAGGTGTGGGGCAACGAGAAGCTGACCGTCTCTCCGCAGATGCACCCCTCCGAGATGGTGGCCGAGCCGGAAGATATCCCGCTGGACATCGTCTATGAGGACGATGCGATCATCATCATCGATAAACCGGTGGGGCTGGTGGTGCATCCCGGTAGCGGCAACTGGCAGGGCACGCTGTTGAACGCCTTGCTGTTCCATGCGCCCGAACTGAAGGACGTGCCACGCGCGGGCATCGTGCACCGGCTGGACAAGGACACCAGCGGCCTGATGGTGGTGGCCAAGACGCTGGTGGCGCAGACCGCGCTGGTGCGGCAGATGCAGTCGCGCAGCGTGAAGCGCGAATATCTGGCGCTGGTGTGGGGGGAGGTGGACCGCGATTACACAGTAAATGTGCCTATCGGCCGGCATCCCACGCAGCGTACCAAGATGGCAGTGGTCGGGAGCGGCAAGGAAGCTATCACCCATGTCCACGTCGAACAGCGTTTCCCCAGCTGCACGCTGGTGCGCTGCAAGCTGGAGACTGGACGCACCCACCAGATCCGTGTGCACATGTCTTACCTCGACCATCCGCTGGTGGGCGATATCCTGTACATCAAGGGTGTACAGAAATGCGTGCCGGCTTTGCGCGAGATCCTGATCAATTTTCCGCGCCAGGCGCTGCATGCATGGAAACTGGCACTGGATCATCCGGTCACCGGCAAACGACTTGAGTTCGATACACCGTTGCCGGACGATATGGATGAGCTGCTGGAACGGATCGAAGAGGCGAGCGGTGAAGTTGTCTGAGCACTACCTCATCCCGGACTGGCCGGCACCCGCCAGCGTCAGAACCGTGCAGACTACGCGCACCGGCGGTGTGAGTCTTGCCCCTTATGATTCGATGAACCTCGGCCTGCATGTGGGGGATGACCCGGTGCGGGTGAACCGCAACCGCCAGTCGCTTTCCGCATTGCTGCCCAGCGAACCGGTATGGCTGGAGCAGGTGCATGGCACGGTAGTGGCGAACGCGGATGCGGCGGCCTGCCGTGTGGTGGCAGATGCCAGCATCGCGCGGCAGCGTGGTTCGGTGTGCGTGGTGATGACAGCGGACTGTCTGCCGGTGCTGCTGTGCGACGAGGACGGTACGGTGGTTGGCGCAGCGCATGCGGGCTGGCGCGGTCTTTGTGATGGCGTGATCGAAGCGACTGTGCAGGCGATGGATGTTGCACCGCACAAACTGATGGCCTGGCTGGGGCCGGCCATCGGGCAGGCGGCATTCGAGGTGGGTGAGGAGGTTCGCTCCGCTTTTGTAGCTCGTCTGCCGCAAGCTGCTCAGGCATTCATTCCGCACAGCCATCAAGGCAAATATCACGCCGACATCTATCTGCTCGCACGCCAGCGGCTCAATGCATTGGGCATCAGTCGCGTCTACGGTGGCGACTACTGTACCTACCACCAGGAGAGCGCGTTCTTCTCCTATCGCCGGGACGGCGTGACCGGACGGATGGGTACCTTCATCTGGCTCGCCTGAAGCAGGCTTACTGCATCCCCTCGCGCACTTCCAGCAGGAACTCCGACGCATCATTGACGGTAGAGAGTAACTCCATATCTTGTGTGGAGTTCGGGTCGATGAATACGCGTGTCCAGCCGCCGGCTTTTTCCACCACGCGTCCGCCGTCACCGCGGAATGCTGCACGGACTTCGATCAATACACGCTTGTCGGTGAGGTTCTTCAGCTCGCCCCACACGCGCAGTGTGCCTGTGGGCGTGCGACCGGATTGCACGTTGTTTACTTCGACCACGTCTTCCAGATGATCTTCGTCGATCATGATGATGGTGGCGTCAGGCAATGAATGGCAGGCGGCCATGAGGCTCAATAGCAGGATGGATAGTATCTTTTTCAACATGATGTTCTCCTGTGGGTAAGGTGGATTATCCGCTCACTCCGGGTAGGTGAGGAAGATTCTGCGCCTGAAAGTCGTACTCGACTCGACTTTGACAGGCTCATCGGGGGGCGAAGCGAGCGGCACGAGCGGTGTCTTGAAGTTGCTGGCATCGCGTGCGACTTGTTCTGCGACTGCGTTGCAGCCACCCTGGCATGTCTCATGTATCGCCGCCTCGTGTCGCGATGAACTGTCTGTCCAACTGGATGGAAAACTGCCCGGATACTGTCTGCCCCAGACCAGCAAGCAGGCACCGGAACGGAAGGTCCTCATCTCCACCGCACTTTGCAGTTCTCCCTTCGCATCATGGAAGCCCAGCGACCATGACGTGGTCTCTCCATTCGTATCGGCCTGGGTGGTTGCCACATAGATGCGGTCGGGCAGGGTGGACCAGGTGCGCGTATCGGCTTCAGGATGGGTGGATGCGGCGACGATGTCGCTGCCGATGCTGACCAGCATGCCGAGTACTGCCAGTCCGGCATATTGTCCGGCATCATCGCTGTCTTTGCGTCGCGCGGCATCACGCGCAAGATCGGACGTGATGTGGGCGAACACGGCGGCACCGGTGGCGATGTTCTCGGCGGTGTTGCGGAACGATGCTTTGCCCGCCAGTATCTTGTCCACCGCGCGTCCGCCGCGTGTGGAAGCTTGCCAGTACACATCCTCGATCTGCTGCCCCACCAGCAGTTGCGAACCTTGTGTGAAGGTGACGCCGCGTATCAGGCCGTCGTCGTGACGTGCATAACGCAGTTCTTCCTGATGGCGACCTGATGCGATCTTGCCCGGTGCGCGTCCGACCTCCGCAATCAACAGCACGTTGTCGCTGGCAGCGGGAGTCTTGATACCGGGCTTCGCCTTTTCCACGGCTTTGAACTCGTCCTTTGCCTGCGCGCTGCGCCCGGAACAGTTGTACAACCAGCCGCGGATGAATGGCATGACGATCATGTCGCTCTGGTAAGTCTCGGAGGCGGACATGGTGTCCTGTATCTCGGCGAAGCGCAGGTCGGCGCGCGCGTTGTCCAGATCGGGGTCGGAGAAGTCGGCGAGGGCGAGGTAGTAACCGACCATGGCGCGTTCGTAGGGGTCGCCCTTGAAGTCCTTGTCGGCCTCCGGTACGAAATTGCTGCGCGCGCGGTTTGCAGCCGGGTTCTGCGCGTAGATGGTCTCGATAAGTGACTGAGCATCGGACAGCAGGCGTTGGGCGGTTTGAAGTTGCGATAGTTCCAGTGCGACCAAGCCAGCCATGGCCTCGTTCAGCACGCGGTCGCGCCGGCCTTGTTCCTGATCGCGCAGCACGAACGGGCGCAGTGCGGCCGGCACCTCCGCCTTCGGCTCCAGCAGTTGTTCGATGCGTCCCGGTTCGACAGGTTTGCTATCCAGCCCGGTGGTGGCGCAACCGGACAGTGTCAGCCAGACGGCGCAAGAGAGGGCAAGTGGAACGAAGCGGGGCGTCGCTGAAAGATCAGCGATAGATCGCATCGTCCTGGCCGCCCTTCTTGAACTCATACAGGTTGGACCAGACGCTGAGCGAAGTCTCCAGATCGATCAGTTCGAAGGTAATCTGCGTGTAACGCTCCACCGTGCCGCTCTGGGCGCTGCGCGCATCCAGCGAGTTGATGCGGCCGATCAGGCGATAGTCCGCACCGGCGGTGGCATTCGCTTGTTTGAGCGTGCCCGAATCGGTCACGCCCTGGCGTTTCATGTCACGTTCCTGCGCGACCATATCGGCGGATTCGCGCGATACGAACAGCAGTTTGCCTTGGGCGGCGCGCTGCAGATTGATGCGCAGCCTGTCCACCAGCAGGTTCTTGTTGATGCGCTGGCTGCTCTCATTCTCGAAATAGGCCGCATCGAGGATGACGCGAGCCGCCTGGCTGCGTTTCACGACTTCAGGTGTGGCGAGGATGTCTTTCACCATCACATCGGTGACGGCGGTCACGTCCTGGCTCTCCACGCCCACACCGGCCACCACGCCGGTGGAATGCACATCCTGATAGGTGACGGGCTTGCCGGTATCGGGTGTGGCGCAGGCTGACAGCAGCAGGGCGGTGGCGGAAAGGGTCAGCAGGGTATTCGTTCTCATCGTGATCTCCAGAGGTTAATGCCGCACATGTGACAGTGGCCAGCGACGAATGGTTCATTGTGCCGCCATTGTGTGTCCCGCCCCGCTGTAAATCAAGCGCTCGGGTGGACAAGCGCCAGCATATGCTTTATATCCCTGCGCTGTTTACAATCCATGCCCCATGCCATGAAAACGATAACCAAGACCCAGCGCAAGGTGGTGTTCGCCGCCTGTTTCGGCACCTTCCTCGAGTGGTACGACTTCCTCACCTTCGCCACGCTGGCGACCTATTTCAGTGTGCTGTTCTTTCCGCCCGAGGATGCCACTGCTGCCTTGCTGGCGAGTCTGGCGGCGTTCGGCGTGGGCATGATCGTGCGGCCCCTGGGTTCGGCACTGTTCGGCACGCTGGCGGATCGTTACGGGCGACGCCCGATCTTCCTGGTCACCATCAGCCTGATGGGGGTGTCGACGTTCCTGGTCGGCATGCTGCCGACCTACGCGCAGGTTGGCATGCTGGCCCCGGCACTGCTGCTGCTGCTGCGCCTGTTGCAGGGTTTTGCGGTGGGCGGCGAGATCGGTGGTGTGGCGGTGTACCTGACCGAGCATGCCCCGCATGGCCGGCGCGGTTTCTATACCAGCGTGCTGCAACTGATGGGGCCGCTGGGTATCCTCGTCTCTACTTTCCAGATCGTGCTGCTGCATCAGTTCCTGGACGACGCCTCGTTCAGCAGCTGGGGCTGGCGCGTGCCGTTCCTGTTCTCGGTGGTGTTGCTGTACATCTCGATCAAGACGCGCATGAGTCTGGAAGAGTCGCCGGTGTTCAAAGAGCTGCAGGAACAGGGGCGAGTGTCGCAAGCGCCGTTGCGCGAATGCTTCCGCGACCGCCAGACCTTGAAGGGCATGGCCTTGCTGTTCTTCTGCATCTCGGCGGGCGGCTCGTTGCTGTTTTTCACCTCGCAGGTGTATGCCAACGTATTCCTGAAGAGTGTGGTGCGGCTGGATGCGCAACTCGCCAGCACGCTGGTGATGCTCTCCACGCTGTTGCTGTTCCCGCTCACCATCTGGTGCGGCTGGCTGTCGGACCGCATCGGTCGCCGTCCCGTATTGCTGGCCGGTCTGCTGTTGGGGGCGATCACCATCATTCCCGTGTTCAACGGCCTGCAGCATTTCGGCAATCCCGCGCTGGAACGTTTCAACAGCGAGGTGAAGGTGACCTTGTCCGGTGCGGACTGCGACTACAGCCCATTCCATAAGGCGTTGAGCGAATGCGCGCGCAATCAGGAGTTCTTCATCAAGAACGGCATCGTGCACAGCGCCGAGCCGGGTGAGGGCGTGGTGGTGCGTATCGGTGCGGATGTCGAGGTGCGTGGATTCGATCCTGATGCGTTGCACGCCGGCCTGCAAGCTAAGGGTTGGACAGCACAGGCGGACAGCGAGCAGGCGAACACCGTCATGCTGTTCCTGCTGCTGGTGATCCCGGTGGTTGCGGTCGGGCTCATCACCGGCCCGCAGACGGCTGTATTGCCGGAACTGTTCAAGGCGCGCACGCGTTACACCGCCGCCGCGCTGCCGCATAACCTGAGCGCAGGCTGGATCGGCGGCCTGTCGCCGTTCATGGTGACCTTGCTGTCGGTGAACGCGGGCGATGTGATGGCAGGCCTGTGGTATCCGGTCGGCATGCTGATCATGGCCTCGGTCATCGGGCTGCTGTTCCTGCCCGAGACCAAGGATGTGGCGCTGGGGGAATAGGGCTGCGTCGGGTACAATGCGCGCCCCGTATCCCCTTGGTTTGATATGTCTGTTCTATCCTGGATCATCGTCGCCAGTCTGTTCGGTGGCGTGCTGAGTGTCGCTGCTGCGGCATTGTTCGCGCTGAATGCGCGCACGCACTGGATCGGCCTGCTGGTCAGTTACGCCATCGGCGCCTTGCTGGGCGCGGTGTTCCTCGACATCCTGCCGGAAGCGATCGATCTGGCCGGCAACACCGCAGCCGTGAGCGGCACGGTGCTGGCCGGCATCCTGTTGTTCTTTACGCTGGAAAAAGTATTGATCTGGCGCCACTGTCATCATGACCATTGCGAGGCGCATGAGCCGCACGAGCATTCCAGCCACGATCACGGCCGCAGCGGCACCATGCTCATCATCGGCGACACCTTCCACAACTTCGTTGATGGCATCATCATCGCGGCAGCGTTCATGGTGGATATCAATCTGGGTATCGTCACAGCGCTGGCTATCATCGCGCACGAGATCCCGCAGGAAGTCGGCGACTTCCTGATCCTGTTGCATTCCGGTTACAGCAAGCTGCGCGCGTTCCAGCTCAACCTGATCTCCAGTTTTGCCACTTTGGTAGGCGGTGTACTGGCTTATTACGCGCTGCAGGGCTTGCAGTCCTGGACGCCCTACATCCTCGCACTCTCGGCGGCCAGCATGATCTATGTCGCCGTGGCCGACCTCATCCCCGGCCTGCATAAACGCACACAGATGCGCGATACCGTGCAGCAGGTGGTGTTGATCGTGCTGGGCGTGGCCACGGTCTCGCTGGTCGGGTTGGCGACGGGCGTCTGACATGCATGCCGATCTGACCCGTTTCGCCTGGCTGTCCATCGCTGCCGCCGTCGCAACCATCCTGCTCAAGGGCGTGGCATGGTGGCTGACCGGTTCGGTCGGTCTGTTGTCTGATGCGCTGGAATCTTTCGTCAATCTGGCCGGTGCGCTGATGGCTTTGTACGTGCTGACGCTGGCCGCCGCACCGGCCGATGACAAGCATGCATACGGCCACGGCAAGGCGGAATATTTCTCCAGCGCGTTCGAAGGTTTCCTCATTCTGCTGGCCGCGATCAGTATCGGCTACACCGCCATCGACCGCTTGCTGCATCCGCATGCATTGGCCGAAGTAGGCGTCGGCTTGGCCGTGTCGGTGGTCGCCTCACTGATCAACCTGTTCGCTGCGCGCGAACTGTTGAAGGCGGGACGTGCCTACAATTCCATCACACTCGAGGCCGATGCCAAACATCTGATGACCGATGTGTGGACCTCGGTCGGCGTCATCATCGGCGTGGCGTTGGTGTGGCTGAGCGGCTGGTTGTGGCTGGATCCGCTGATCGCGCTGGCGGTGGCGGCCAACATCGTGTGGACCGGCTGGCAGTTGTTGCACCGTTCCGCCTCCGGCCTGATGGATGCCGCCATCCCGCAGGAGCATATCGATGCCATCGAAACCGTGCTGGTGAAGTATCGTGCACAGGGGCTGGATTTCCACGCGCTGCGTACGCGCGAAGCCGGGCGACAGGCATTCATCTCCATGCATGTGCTGGTGCCGGGCAAGTGGACGGTGCAGCGCGGCCATGACCTGGTCGAAGTGATCGAGGCGGAGATCCGCGCTGCCGTGCCGTTCTGCCACATCACCACGCATCTGGAACCCATCGAAGATCCGGTCTCATTGATAGATGCGACGCTTGAGCGTCCAGCTGAACCTACAGGAACCTCACATGAGTAAGTCTCACCCCAAGATCGGTTTCGTCTCGCTCGGTTGCCCCAAGGCGGCATCCGATTCAGAGCTCATCCTCACCCGCATGCAGGCCGAAGGTTACGAACTCACGCCCAGCTATCAGGAGGCCGATCTGGTGGTGGTCAACACTTGTGGTTTCATCGACAGCGCCGTGGCCGAATCGCTGGAAGCCATCGGCGAGGCGCTGCAGGAGAACGGCAAGGTCATCGTCACCGGTTGCCTCGGCGCCAAGGGCGACATCGTGCAGAAGACGCACCCCAAGGTCCTCGCCGTCACCGGCCCGCACGAGACCGAGGCGGTGATGAACGCGGTGCACCAGCACCTGCCGCGCTTGCACGATCCCTATACCGATCTGGTGCCGCCGCAAGGTGTGCGCCTTACGCCGCAACACTTCGCTTACCTGAAGATATCCGAAGGCTGTAACCACAGTTGCACCTTCTGCATCATCCCCAGCCTGCGCGGCGATCTGGTCAGCCGTCCCGTGCATGACGTGATGGCCGAAGCCGAGAAGCTGGTCGAGTCCGGCGTGAAGGAGTTGCTGGTCATCTCGCAGGACACCTCGGCCTATGGCGTGGACATGAAATACCGCACCGGTTTCTGGCAGGGCAAACCGCTGAAGACGCGCATGACCGATCTGGCCGGCGCGCTGGGCGACCTTGGCGTATGGACGCGTTTGCATTACGTCTACCCGTATCCCAGCGTGGACGGCGTCATCCCGCTGATGGCGGAAGGCAAGATCCTGCCTTACCTCGACATCCCGTTCCAGCATGCCAACGAACGCATCCTCAAGCTGATGAAGCGCCCGGCCAGCAGCGAGAACGTGCTGACGCGCATCAAAAAATGGCGCGAGATCTGTCCGGACATCACCCTGCGCAGCACCTTCATCGTCGGCTTCCCTGGCGAGACGGAAGCAGAGTTCGAAGAACTGCTCGACTTCATCGAAGAGGCGCAGCTCGACCGCGTCGGTGCGTTCAAATACTCACCGGTGGAAGGAGCCGCCGCGAATGCGCTGCCCGATCACATCGATCCGGAAGAACAGGAAGAACGCCTCGCGCGCCTGATGTATCTGCAGGAAGAGATCAGCGCCGAGAAGCTGGCCAAGAAGGTCGGCCAGACCATGACCGTGTTGGTGGACGATGTGGACGAGCAGGGTTCCATCGCGCGCAGCAGCGCCGATGCACCGGAGATCGACGGACTGGTCTACATAGACGGCGAGGGTCTGGAAGTGGGAGAGTTTGTCACGGTGAAGATTACCGGCTCCGACGAGCACGACCTGCACGCTGAAGTCGTCAGGGAATGAGCGAAGGCAATCCCTGCCTGACGTGTGGTGCATGCTGCGCGCATTTTCGCATTGTGCTGCACCGCGAAGAGCTGGATGTCTCACCCGGCGGTTATGTGCCGCTCAAGCTTACCCATCAACTCAATGAACAGGCCTTCTGCATGCAAGGCACGGATGTATTTCCACCGCGCTGCATAGCACTGGAAGGCGAGGTGGGGCAGGCGGTGCGGTGCAGCATCTATGCGGATCGGCCGCAGGTGTGCCGCGAGTTCAACGAATACGAACTGGACGGTTCGCCGAACCCCAGTTGTTTCAAATTGCGCGGCATCGTGCCGCCGCAACGCTAGACGCCCAGCGAGAGACGCTGTGCGGTGATGAAGTCGCGTGAGTTGACGTGACGCACGAACCAGTCCGAGAACGGCCCTTCCAGATAAGCCAGTAGTGCTTGTCTGTCATGCGTCTCATGCCATTGTGCGATGCGGGCAGAAAGGCGTTCCAGAGCCTGGTCGTGGTCTTTCTTGTGCGCATCCAGCGGGCCGAACTGCGCGGCTTGCATAGCCTGCTCTTCCTTGGCGAACTGCTGTTTCAGGTGGCCGAGTGCCTCGCCGAGCAGCTTGTCGATGACTTCCTCGGCTGCATTCTCGTCCAGCAGTTCGAGCAAGGTAGCATGCGTATGCACGAAGCGGCTGTGGTCGAACACTTCATCGTTCATCATTTGCTCCGTGATTGAATGTAGGCGGCTGTGACGAAATCCATGCTGCTTACGTGATTGACGAACCAGTCTCGCACGGCATGTTCCAGCCAGTCGCTCAGCGTGGTGGTGTTGCGGGCAGATTTCCAAGTTTGGATGCGGGCAGTCATGTCGGCCAGCACCTTATCGTGTTCACCTTTATGCACCGGATACGGTGTGAAATGGGCCGCCAGCATCTCCTTCTCTTCCTCGGCGAAGTGGAGGCGAGTGTGTTCCAGCAGGCTGTCCAGCATGGCATCCACTTCGGTGGTGTCCGCCCCCCTGTGCAGCAGGTCGAGCAGATGCTTGCGCAGGGCGACGAACTCGGCATGGTCGTTGTTCATGAAATCGATCGCAACGCGTGGGTAGTTCAGCATGTTTTCCCTTTTTGGCAGGGGTGATTACGGGTTGTAAGGCTGTATAATCCGCGCCCTATGCAGATTCTACGCGGCCTCCATTCTACGGATTTTCGACCTCTGGCGGTCACCATCGGCAATTTCGACGGGGTACACCTGGGGCATCAGGCGATGCTTAAGGAGTTGCGTGCGACGGCGCAGGCGCGTGGCTTGCAGACGGCGGTGGTGACTTTCGAGCCGCACCCGCGCGAATTCTTCACGCCGCAGCAGGCGCCGGCACGACTGACCAGTCTGCGCGAGAAGCTGGAGCTGTTCCGCGAGATGGGCATGGATCGGGTGTATGTATGCCCATTCGACAAGGTGTTCGCGCAGAAGTCGGCGGACGATTTCATCCTGACTTTGGTGGAATCGCTGCGAGCGCAGCATGTATTGATCGGTGACGATTTCCGTTTCGGCAGCGGGCGCGGTGGTGACTTCGCCTTGATGCAGCTGGCAGGTGTTCAGCATGGCTTCGAGGTGAAGGCGATGCACAGCGTGTTGCATGACGGGGTGCGCGTCTCCAGCACGGAGATACGTATCGCGCTGGCAGAAGGCAAGCTGGGTGTCGCCCGCGATTATCTGGATCGCCCATACAGCATCAGCGGACGCGTGGTGCATGGAGATGCGATGGGTCGCAAGCTGGGTTATCCCACGGCCAATATCCAGATGCAGCACAACCTGCCGCCGCTCAAGGGCGTGTATGTGGTGCAGGTGCATTCGGATGGACTCGGTGTGTTGCAGGGTGTGGCCAGCTTGGGGCTGCGTCCGACGCTGAAGCACGATGCGAAGTATGTGCTGGAAGTGCATCTGTTCGAGTTCGAGCAGCAGATCTACGGCAGACACCTGCGGGTGGAATTCCTGCACAAGTTGCGCGATGAGATGAAGTTCGACGGTTTGGAAGCGCTGACGCGGCAGATCACGTCAGATGTGAATAATGCAAAGCAATGGTTTATTGATCATGAGTGAAGACAAGAAGAAATACCCTTTGAACCTGCCCGACACGGTGTTCCCCATGCGCGGCGACCTCGCCAAGCGCGAGCCGAAGATGCTGGAACAGTGGCAAGCGCAGCAGCGCTATCAGCGCATCCGCGCGGCGGCCAAGGGACGTCCGCAGTTCATCCTTCACGACGGCCCGCCGTATGCGAACGGTGACATCCACATCGGCCACGCGGTGAACAAGGTGTTGAAGGACATCATCATCAAGAGCAAGACACTGAGCGGTTTCGACGCGCCCTATGTACCGGGCTGGGACTGCCACGGTCTGCCCATCGAATTGCAGGTGGAGAAGAAGCACGGCAAGGCCATCCCGCCGTCGCAGTTCCGCGAGCTGTGCCGCGTATACGCGAAAGAACAAGTCGAGCGCCAGAAGAAAGACTTCATCCGTCTGGGCGTGCTGGGTGATTGGGACCATCCCTACCTGACCATGGATTTCCAGACCGAGGCGGATATCATCCGCGCGCTGGGGCAGATCCAGCAGAACGGTTACCTGTACCAAGGTCGCAAGCCGGTGAACTGGTGCCTGGATTGCGGATCGGCGCTGGCCGAGGCGGAAGTGGAATATGAAGACAAAGTATCGCCTGCCATCGACGTCGGTTTCGAGGTGAAGGATGTCGAGGCGCTGGGTCGAGCGCTCGGCGTGTCGTTGCCCGGAGACGCGAAAGTGTATGCGGTGATCTGGACCACCACACCGTGGACGCTGCCTGCCAACCAGGCGGTGAGCGTGCATCCCGAACATGAATATCGTCTGGCCAAGACCGACAAGGGCTATCTGCTGCTGGTGGGCGAGCTGCTGGAATCTTGCGTGCAGCGTTATCAACTGCAAGCGGAAGTGGTCGGCGCGGGCAAGGGCAGTGCGCTGGAGAACCTGCCGCTGCAACATCCGTTCTACGACCGCATCGTGCCCATCATCTGCGGCGAACACGTCACATTGGAAGCTGGTACCGGACTGGTGCATACCGCACCGGCACACGGTGTGGACGACTATGTTGTCGGCCAGAAATACAGCTTGCCGGTGGAGAATCCGGTGGGTGACAACGGCAAGTTCATTTCGACTACGCCCCCAGTTGGGGAGACGGAATTGGCCGGTGTGTTCGTGTGGAAGGCCAACGACATCGTGTTGCAGGCGCTTGAAGCCAGCGGTCATCTGCTGCATCAGGAAAAGATGACGCACAGTTATCCGCATTGCTGGCGCCACAAGACACCCATCATCTTCCGCGCCACGCCGCAGTGGTTCATCGGCATGGAACAGGGCGAGGAGGGTGCGTCTTTGCGCCAACTGGCCAACGATGCGGTGGCGGATACCAGGTTCTATCCCGCATGGGGCCGTGCGCGCATCGAGGCGATGATCAAGAACCGCCCCGACTGGTGCGTATCACGCCAGCGCAACTGGGGCGTGCCGATGCCGTTCTTCGTACACAAGGAGACATTGCAACTGCATCCGCGCACGCCGGAGCTGCTGGAAGAGGTGGCGAAGCGCGTGGAGCAGGTCGGTATCGAGGCCTGGTTCTCGCTGAACAGCGCCGACCTGCTGGGCGAGGATGCCGCGCACTACCGCAAGCTGAGCGACACGCTGGACGTGTGGTTCGATTCCGGTGCGACGCATTATTCCGTGCTGGCGAAACGCGAAGGGCTGCGTTCTCCGGCCGACCTGTATCTGGAAGGTTCCGATCAGCATCGCGGCTGGTTCCAGTCTTCGCTGCTGACCGGCTGCGCCATCAACGGTCGCGCACCGTACGATGCCTTGCTCACGCACGGTTTCGTGGTGGACGGCAAGGGCCACAAGATGTCGAAGTCCAAGGGCAACGTCATCGCGCCGCAGAAGGTGATCGACACCATGGGCGCGGACATGCTGCGTCTGTGGACGGCTTCGACCGACTACTCCGGCGAACTGACCATCTCGGACGAGATCCTCAAGCGCGTGACCGACGGCTATCGCCGCATCCGCAACACGCTGCGTTTCCTGCTGGCCAACGTGAGTGATTTCGACGCGCAGCGTGATGGGATGCCTGTCAGCGAATGGCTGGAGATCGACCGCTATGCGCTGGCACTGATGCAGAAACTGCAGGACGATGTGCGCGCCGATTACGACCGTTACGAGTTCCACCTCGCGGTGCAGAAGCTGCAAGGCTTCTGTTCTGAAGAGCTGGGCGGTTTCTATCTCGACATCCTCAAGGATAGGCTGTACACAGCAGGCGAGACTTCGAAAGCACGCCGTTCTGCGCAGAATGCGCTGTATCACATCACGCAGGCGCTGGCCCGTTTGATCGCACCTATCCTCAGTTTCACCGGCGAGGAAGTGTGGTCCACCCTGAACGGCGGCGACGAGGTGAGCGTTTTCGAGCAGTTGTGGTATGAGTTGCCGGATTCCGGCTTGAGCGGCGAAGAAGTGAGCGGCTGGGCCGACATCCGCGCCGTACGCGAACTGGTCAATAAGAAGCTGGAAGACCAGCGTGCCGCAGGCGCGATCGGTTCCGCCTTGCAGGCCGAGGTGGATGTGTATGCGGCAACAGAGACCTTTGATCTGTTGTCGCGTCTGGATGACGACCTGCGCTTCGTGCTCATTACTTCGCGCGCCAACGTGCATCTGCGCGACGGCGAGATGGAGATCAAAGTCACGCCGAGCGCGCACGAGAAATGCGAACGTTGCTGGCACTATCGAGAGGATGTGGGCAGCGATGCCAACCATCCGACACTGTGCGGGCGTTGTGTGAGCAACCTGTTCGGCGACGGCGAGGCGCGCCGGCATGCTTAAGCGCTGGCTATTGCTGGCAGCCGTCGTCATCGTGCTCGACCAGACGAGCAAGGCGGCGATCATCAGCCACTTCGTCTATGGTGAAGCGCTGGCCGTAACCTCGTTCTTCAATCTGGTGCTGGCGCATAACACCGGCGCGGCGTTCAGCTTCCTGAGCGATGCCGGCGGTTTGCAGCGCTGGCTGTTCTCCATCATCGCCATCGTGGCGTCGGTGTGGATCGTGTGGCTGCTGCGCAAACATCAGTCCGAGAAACTGTTCAGCTTTGCACTGGCATTCATCCTCGGCGGAGCCTTGGGCAATCTGATCGACCGCATCGCCTATGGCTACGTGGTCGACTTTCTGGATTTTCATGGTGCGGGCTATCATTTCGCCGCCTTCAACGTGGCCGATGCGGCGATCACCTGCGGGGCGGCATTGCTGATATGGGACGGTATTCAAGGGAAGAGACATGCAACTACTACTGGCTAATCCGCGCGGCTTCTGCGCAGGCGTAGACCGCGCCATCGAGATTGTGGAGCGCGCCATCGCGCTGCACGGTGCGCCTATCTATGTACGCCACGAAGTGGTGCACAACAAGTTCGTGGTCGAGGGCTTGAAAGCCAAGGGTGCGATCTTCATCGAGGACCTGCAGGATGTCCCGCCCGGCAGCATCCTCATCTTCAGTGCACACGGTGTGCCGCAATCCGTTCGGCAAGAAGCCGAGGCGCGCAACCTGACTGTGTTCGATGCGACCTGTCCGCTGGTGACCAAGGTCCATCTGCAAGTCTCGCGCTTGCGCGGACAGGGCAAAGAGATCGTTATGATCGGACACAAGGGGCACCCCGAGGTGGAAGGCACCATGGGGCAGGCTGAGGGCGGCATGTATCTGGTCGAATCGCCCGCGGATGTGGAGAAGTTGCAAGTGTCGGATGAGCAGAATCTGGCTTACGTGACGCAGACTACATTGTCTGTCGACGATGCCAGCACGATCATCACCGCTCTTAAGGCCCGCTTCCCGTCCATCACCGGCCCCAAGAAAGACGACATCTGCTACGCCACGCAGAACCGCCAGGATGCCGTGAAGTTACTGGCCGGACAGTGTGATCTCGTCATCGTGGTGGGCTCCCCGAACAGTTCCAATTCCAACCGACTGCGAGAAGTCGCGCAGAACCTTGGGGTACCTGCCTATCTGGTGGACAACGCCAGTGATGTGCAGGCGGAATGGCTACGTGGTAAACAGAATGTCGGTATCAGTGCTGGTGCATCAGCACCTGAGGTGCTCGTAACCGAGGTGATAGCCCGCTTCAAACAATTGGGGGCAGGTGAGGTGAAGGAACTGGACGGGATAGAAGAGAATGTGGTGTTTCCGATCCCGAAGGCGCTGATGGAATAGGAAATATTTTTCTCTATGCATAAATACAAAAGCGGCCGTCAGGCCGCTTTTGTATTTATGGTGTTGCCTTCATTAAGGGATCCACTCGCGCCAGATCATCCGCTTTCCAGCAAAGTGAGATGAGTCGGGTGAGAAGGGAACGCCGGTAGATGGTTGTTCCGGAGTCGGATTGGTCGAGGTGACCACAGAGACTACTGGTTCTCCGCCAATATAGATAATGTTCACACCGACGATGGTCGAGTCGTATTTCACGGCGGATAGACCGGTGGATGTATCAACAGCGCAACCCGTCTTGTAGTCAAAGAAGTTTAGCCAGCCGTAGCCGCCTGGAGAACAAACGGTATTCGAAGGGACGATCGTGGGCGTCAGTAACGTGCCTTGAACCAGCTTGCTGTCGATGTTTACGCGCTCCTTGCTGTCAGGGAAATCGACATACCAGCCACGACCTGTGAAGCCGGTACACGATTCGGATGAGCCGGTACGAGTGGCGGTACCAAGGTCGTTGCTCAAGGTGCGCGGGGTCAGACTGTTTCGAGGATTGACCAGGGTCAAGCCTGTGTTGTCGTCCATGATCGCGTACTGGCTCTGAACCTGGGTCGTTGTCAGGTCGCTGCTCTCCAGATATTTTCCGGTACCGATATATACGACGCGATTGTCATTGATCTGACCCAGCACCGGAGTGGTGGTGATCGGCTGCGGACTGATGCCGGCGACATCGGAGTACAGGGAGGCAAACAGTATGACGCTACCTGTGCCTATGGTTGCAGTCGTGGCTGTGTCGTTGATGTCGAAACGCCAGAGATTTCCCAGCAAATCGCCACCGTAGACATAGCTTGCCTTGTTGCCCATGCCTTCCGCATTCCAGGCGGCGATCTTGGCCAGTCCGCTTGGTGTGGCGGCACTGCCCGCGCCTGTCGAGATCTTGCTGATGATCGAACCGGTGGCGGCATCCAGAACGTACAGGTAGCCTACGCCACTGCCGGTGGGCGAATTGCTGACGAGCGGATTGGCGCTGAGTGTGCCGTTGTCATATCCGGAAGTCACCAGGACGACCCAGGTGCCATCATCTTTTTTGGTGATGACGGGCACACCAAAGCTATAACCCAGATCACTATCATCGGCCGGGGTGAACTCCCACATCAAGGCGGGCGCATCCGGGTTGGTGATGTCCAGCGCATAGTAGCCGCGTCCACCACCATTCAGGCCGCCCACCAAAACGGTCTTCCACACCGCACTGCCACTGTTGCAATTGGCGGTGCAGATGTCAGTGGTGAGCGGGCTGCCGTTGACGTAGTTGGTGTGGTTGTTGCTATAGCTGGTGCTGGCCAGCTTCCACATATTGGGTATCACCATGCTGGGTACATAAGCCCAGCGTTCCGAACCGTTGCTGGCATTGAACGCATGCATCATGCCATCGTTGGTGCCCATGTAAACCGTGCCGGCGCGGGCCGCTTGCGCGGTCTTGAAGTCGCTGTAGCCAAGGTAGGGGTAATTGAAGACAGGATTGGCGATAAACGCAGGTTGCGATTCCAGCGCATCGCCCAGTACGGCCTCGCGGGTGCGGTACAGGCGGTTTTCAACCAGGTTGGATGCACGATCTTCATAGCCATTCTGGCCGCGCAGATAATTGAGCAGATTCACCCCTTCGGCGGCGATCCGTTGCGTGGCGGTGAGCGTGCCCCACTGATTGAGCCCGTTGATATGGGCGGCAGAGAAGTACGTAGGGTTGGCCGTCGCATAGGCGGCATCGAATGGGATCAGTGCAGTGCCTGTGCTGTTGGCGGTATAGATGGTGCGGGTGTCAGTGATCGTGCTCACCTTGCTGGCCATGGTGCCGGTGCAGGCGTTCTGGATCTCGGTCTTGCATTCCGAGGTGGCTGAATCGAATACACCGGGCGAAGTGCAACTGGTAGAGGTGGCGCCGGACACAACGCAGTTGTAGATAGTGCTGGAACCGCTGGTGTCCGCCACGATGGTTCCTGGCGAGGCACAGGTTGCCGCAGTCACGTTCTCTACGCACCATGTCGCGGATTCACTGACCACGCCAGTATCGACGTTGATGCTGCGCGACTCCAGATTACCCTTCCATACATTGGTGGTATAGCTGGCGACATAGGCAAAGTTGTTGCCCGCAACCGGATTCAAAGTACTGGTCGCGGCGGCAGCGGCGGCCCCCAGTTTGGCGGTGATGGAGGACAGGGCGGTATTGAAGCCGGTGATGATTTGGTCCGGATCCTTGGCGCTGAAATAGATGCCCTGACCGTTTACTGCTGCGTGCCACAGGTCGTCAATGCGTTCTCCGGCCGAGTTGTTGATCGGGTCTGACCAGTTCACCGTCGGGGTGCCCAGACCGTTCTTCAGGTTGTAGTAATCGCCGGAAGTGGCAGTCAGGTAGTCCGATGTGTAGTTCAGTGTGCCATCGATGCCCAGGCCCATGGTGAACGTGGTCATATGCTGCTTGATGTTGTTGTCGGTGCTACTGGTGAAAACGTTGTTGGTGCACACGTCAGAGTTGCCGGACGGGTAGTCGCTGCTGACTCCGCCGGTGCAGTTGTTCAGGGTGCTGGTGCGCAGGTCGGTGTCGTAATAGTACTTGGCGATGTCAGCCAATGTATTGGAGACAGCGGTGGTTCCCTGTTTCATCGGGCGCGGTGTGGTGCCGCCATCCAGATCGCCTACCAGGCTGCCGGTCAGACCAAGCGCTGTATAGCTGCTTGATTCGTCGCCCGTATTCCAGTATCCGTCGGTGGACAGGATGGCGAAGTTTTGCTGACAGGAATACTGCACCGGGTCTACCTGACCGGAGATCTTGTCTCCGTAATAGCGGCCAGCCTTGGACAGCGCGCCGCGTAACGGAGTGGAGCCGGAAGTGTCCGTTGCAAACAGTTTGGTGAACCATCTGTTCTTGTGCGTCAGCTCGAAAGTATTGTTGCCGAGGAACGTCGTGCCGTCGGTGGCATTGGTGCTGCTGATGGTGGAAAAGCCGACACGGAAGCGGTTGTCCAGCGATTTGAAGGCACGGCTGACCGAGGTCTTCATCGCTTGCAGACGGGTGTGGTAATACGTCCACCAGTTGGCGAAGTTGGTCATTTCCTCGTTATAGGTACAGGTGGTACCTGCGCAATCCGTGCGTGTGTTTGCCTTGGTGGCCGATCCCGGATATGGATAACTGTTAATAGTCGGAACGATGTCAGTCCGGATGAAGCGCCCGTAATAGCCGGCAGGTACAGCAGGGATTTCTGGCGTTGCGGGGGCCGCAGGTTGTGCCAGGACTTCATCGACGCCGGCCACATAGGTTGGGGTGGTCGTGGTGGCAGAAGCCGGCGTATCCTGCGCAAGCGTGATGCTGTTGATGTTCCAAGCAGTGCCCACGGCGGCCGCAGTGATGATGACGGTGCTGCCGGTGTTGGTGATGACGTAGTTGGCAAGGCTGGAATTGCTGACGACCCAGTTGTCCATGCTTGAAGCAGATGTGATCGCTCCCGGGGTCGTGGCCGTCAACATCTCGGTGCCGTTGATCTTGATGCTGTATCCGGTCGGATTCAGGGATCCGGCATAATCGAAAGTGATTTGGCCCACGGCCTTGACGCCGGTTCCATTATTTCCGCCGTCCGTAGCTGTCGTGGAAACGGTCAATCCGCTGAAATTGTAAGTTGTCCCAATCCTAACGTCTCGACCATTGGAGTAGGTCGTGGTGTCGACCAGGCAAACTACGTTGCTCGACTGCGCCGCACAAAGCGGAGTAATTGTATTGCCGCCCACATAGGCCTTGATGCTGTTGCCAGTGCCGATCTCGCTAACGACCGCAGCAGCGGCCTGTGAAGGAGTTTTGCTTTTGCCTATGGTGATTGCATTGTTCTCGGCACTGGTACCTCCAACGTAAACGCTCTTTCCTGAAATGTCGTCGTCAATTATGGCGCTATTGCTACTCGAGGTCGTGGTTCCACCAAAACTGATCAGGCCGGTAGGTCGTATCGCCGTTCCACTGTCTACGCCACTCACAAATGATGGGGTGGTAATGGCAGTGACGATGCCGGGGGTTTCTGTAATGACGAGCGAATTGATGTTGTAGGCCGTTCCTGTCGTGTTGGCGGTGATGGTGACGGTGCTGCCGTTGACCGAAACGAAGTAGCCGGCAAGGCTGTAATGGGTTTGCACCCAGTTCGCCAGTTGCCAGCTGCTCAGCAAGGCATTCGGCGTGGTCGCAGTCAGCATCTCCGTTCCATTGACTTTGATGCTGAAGCCGATCGGGTTCACGGTGCCGCTGTAATTGAAGGTGAAACTGGCAGAAGCTGCCACACCAGGTACGGCGTCTATCGGGCCATGCGCCGGTTGTGCCGGGATCAACGGAGACCCTGCAGAATAGTACAGGGTCGGATAGCGGGGATATTTGTAGGTGCTGTCATTGATCGCGCGGCAATTGGTCAGCGCGGACGAGTCGCACCAGCGCAGGGTGGCCGGGTAGCTGAAGGTCGATGTCTGGGTGGTCTGGCAGTTTGTCAGGTTGGCCGAGTCGCAGTATTCGCCTGGGACGGTCGTGTAATAGAACGGTCCGAACGAGCGGGCGGCTGTAGTCGGGGCGTCTGGGGCGCCGGTCGCAACATTGCCTGAGCTGCTTGAGGTTGTAGTGTGCTTGGTCGAGTAGTTCTTGCTATTGACGGTTCCTGGCAGCAGCAGATTGTCGTTGCGCAGGCAGTCGGTGTAATTGCTGTCAGTACAGAATTCCACATCAGGGAAGGATGTCACCAGATTGGTGCTGTTGGTGCTTTGCACGCCGAAGGCGTCGTTCTTCACCGAGGTCCATGGCGAACCGATGTTGGGATAAGTGGTGGTGTTCAATGTCCCGTCGGCATTGTAGAGAACTGGCGGTGAGTAGGTGATCGCCGGATTGTAGGCAATGCCGTTGAATTGGTTGTTTCTGAATAGTGCCGGGACACTGGTATAGCTGACGCGTGCGCTCGGGTAGCTGCCGCTGCTGGCTGGATCGGTATCGTTCGCCCAGTCCGGCAGATAGTCCCAGCCCATACTGCCAGAATCGTCGAGGATGAACATCACGTTGGGCTTCACCGCGGATGAGGTGGAGGTTGCCAACGGCGCGTTTGCCAGGGCGACAGATGCCGCTAGCGACGGTTGCGGAAACGCGATGATCGCGCTGATCGCCAGACTCAGCAGAGGGCGGACAAAGCTGCGGTATTTCAGTTGGTTTTCCACGGTTGTCTCCTAATAGACGAATGCTTGCACGTAACTGACGGTGTTTCTAGGTCCCGTAGTTCTGGTGGTGATGCGGTTCTGCGGGGTTTGTCCGACTGGCGGACAACCGTCGCCGCTACAGAATTCCTGGGGGGGTTTGACGTGTTGCCCATCCTTGACTTCAGGAATGCCGGCAAACAGGCAGCTTGCACTTTGCACCGGCTGGTTGCCGTTGCGGCACACGCGCTGGATGATGTAGCGCGTGGTGTTACCACTGCCATCGGTGCCGACGAGAACGCTGTTCACATCATTCCAGGTGGTGTCGTCTGTAAGGTCAAGCGAGTTGTCCAAGCTGGAGTGATAGCCGGGTATGATAGTCGTGCAACCTGGATCGTCAGGGGAGAGCGTCGCCGCAGCGCGTACGGAAAGACAGGTCAGGTTGAATCGATGAGTCGGATCGTTCAAAACGTTCAGGGTTGCGTTTGCCACTTGTATTGTTGTCATCCAGGTGACAGCCTTCTCGATTCCGGTATCGCCAGAATTGGTGGCGGACTGCTTGAAGGCCAGGTTGCCGGCGATGATGGTGCTGGTGTCCACAGAGCGGATCAGCGCGACGGCTGCCAGAGACATCGCCACCAGGGCGACCAGGGCGAAGAACAGTACGACGCCGCGTTGTCGTGTAGCGACTGTTATTTCGATTCGTGAGGATGTCATGATGCTCATAGCGTGCCCCTCGACCAGATCACGTTGCGCAAGGGAATGGTGGTTTCGAATACACGGTAGCGATAGCGCTTCCAGTTGGTATCGCTGCTCAAGTCAATCGCCGGCGCGGGCGAGGAGGTGCTTCCTGCCCAGGCACACAATCCGGTTGGCGCTGCGGCAGTAGTGGAGCTGCATACATCAGTGACATTATCTGTCTCCATTTTCTGGTTGCGTGCCACGATGGCGATGCGTATCGCCTTGATGCTGTTGCGCTGGGTTACGCTGGGGATACTCCACGGGGAACCTGTAGCATTGACCCATTGTGTGACCTCGTTGGAGTTGGCGGAGGCAGAGATCCCGTATTGCGCCTGCAGATTGACGATGCCGGCCACGAGGGGCACTGCGGCAGCGGGAGCGACGGTCCGTTCGAGGTTGCCGTTATTGACGGCGTAAGTGACCTCGTTCCATTTGCCGAGGCAGGCAAGTTCAGCGCCGGTGACGGCGTGTGCCAGCGTGAGTGTCGTCGGTGTGACGCTAGAGGAGGCCGTTATGGCGGTCATGTTGCAGGTCGTGCCATCAGCACTGATCGCGATCGCGTCATCTCCGGTCTGGCAGTTGAAATTATCGTTGA
Source organism: Gammaproteobacteria bacterium (assembly GCA_018819205.1). Classification (GTDB taxonomy): domain Bacteria; phylum Pseudomonadota; class Gammaproteobacteria; order Burkholderiales; family Gallionellaceae; genus Sideroxyarcus. The sequence goes on along the minus strand of JAHJQE010000034.1, from coordinate 9,242 downwards.
CGGTCGCATCGAATGCAGTCGGCGTACCCATCGTGATTTGAATCGGCACGCCGCCAGTAGGCGAGTTGCCGTAACGGATCGTGAGAGTGTCGCTGGTGCCGTCGGTGATGGTGATCGGTGTGAGGCGATTAGGAACAGTCGTGTCTGCGACGCCGCTGATAGTGAGTGTTGTGCACTCAAGAGGGGAGTTCACCGTCGGCATGAGTGCATAGCCAGCCAGCTGCAGTTCACGACCGATGTCATACAACGCGATGCTGCCGTTGGTCTGTGCGTCGGCCGTACCGGTGGTGGTGCGTTTCTGTACCTCGAATACCGAGATGACCTGGATGATGATCAGGGTCGCCAGCATGCCGATGGCAAGGCCAACCATGATTTCCACCAAAGTGAAGCCTGTCTGGCGGGAAAGGAAGCTGCTGCTTGGTTTCATCTGTATTAGCCTCCGGCGATGGTGGCAGTAGTGGAGAAGCAGTGCGCCACAGTCATGAAGCACGGGGCGGTTGTGTCATTCGCAGCTGGAGTCTCTCCTGGTGCAGTCCAGCCGACCGTGACTCTAAAAGAACCGCCGACGATGGTTCCGGTACCGTCGGTGACGACATCCAACTTGTTGACGCTTCGTTTACCTCCGGGCAATAGGGTAGAGATGTCATCCACTCCAACGTAATTATCAAGATTGGACACAGGGAACGTATCCGACCACATCGTGCCGATCGTTTGCTGGGCGATATAGCTGGCTTCCGAACGGTAATTCGAATCCGAGGTGTTCTTGATCATGTTGGCTTGCATGCCGACGATACCCAGTACGCCGACCGAGAAGATCAGGATGGCGATCATCGCTTCGATGATGACGACACCCTGCTGTGCGGGGCCGCTGTTTGTAAGAGGATGTTTCATGGTCATTCCTTTTATTTAGCAGGCGCGAGGGTTGGGAGGCGACACATTAGGGTCGCACATGCGGATATTGCCACCCACGCCGAGGGTGATGCGCAACTCCTGACTTTCTGCTGCAGGCAGTACGGCGGAATCGACATCAACTCGGGTGAATGGGGCTGTGCCATCCACCGGATTGATGGCCAAAATGCTGCCGAAACTGTTGTAGGTGACTGTATTCGAGGTGCCGGGAGTGGGGGTCGCTGTGACGTTCCTGGAGCCTTCTCCGCTAGAGCGTTGTTCAATGACTGTACCTTTTGCGACGCGAACCACCCAGGACGAATCATTGCCGATCAAGACGAATTCCATGTTGGTATTACGACCCACTGCTTCGGAGCGTGCACGTTGCAGGCCGTTGACAATAGACTCGGCGGCGTTGCGGATCTGCGAGTTCTGCAGCCAGACCTGGAAGCTGGGGGCAGCAACCGAGGCCAGGATCGCCAGAATAGCGATGCCGATCATCAACTCGATCAGCGAGAAGCCGGATTGCGCAGACTTGTCGCAAGGTGTTAGCACGTGCCCCCCTTGCTGGTGATCCAGCAGTTCGCCGGTGTGGTGCCCCAGCCGCTTTTCAGACCAATGGTTTTTTTGGTATTGGTCTCGTCGATGGTATAGCTGAACGTGCTGAGGCCTGCTTTCCCGGTGGCGGTTATGGTGTACTTGTCGGTGGCGGAGGTGCTACAGCTATAGTCGAAATTAGTGCTGGAAGAGGCTATGGTTGGCGGGCAGGTCGTTCCGCCTGCGTCGCCATATTTCAGATTGTCCTGGAAGTACTGCTCCATCTTGACGCGTGCATCGGCCAGGGCGGAAGTACCCTCGGTCAACTTGCCGCGAATGATGTAGTCCTGATAGGCGGGGATAGCGATGGATGCTAGTATTCCTATGACGATGACGACGATCATCAATTCAACCAGTGTGAAGCCGCTCTGCTGTTTCATCCTGCTCTCCAGAATTGTTGGGTGTGGCAAAAATAAGGCAGCAGCTCGCGCGATGCCAGTATTTGCCGATGAGTGGCAGTTTTCTCAGACTAACGGCGTGATTTAGGAAGCGGATTTGTCAAAACATTTCATAGTGATAGGTGCAGGAGCGGTCGGTTTGGCAAGCGCCCAGGCGTTGCTGCAAACAGGTGCCCGGGTGACGGTGCTGGAGCGTGGCGAGTTGGGGCAGGAAGCATCTTGGGCGGGGGGCGGCATCATGTCGCCGTTGTGTCCCTGGGACTATCGGGACGAGGTCACAAGTTTGGCCTTGCAGGGAATGGCTCGTTTCGAGGGTTTTACCTCTGAGCTGACTGCCGAGACCGGGGTGGATACCGAGTATCTGCGCTGTGGAATGAAGGTGTTGCTGCCGTTCAATCTGAAAGCTGCAGTCGACTGGTGTGAGGCGCACGGTATGCGTTACGAGCTAATCGGCGATTCGATCTTTCTGCCGGAGATCGCACAGGTTCGCAATCCACGTTTGTTGCATGCCATGCGCGAGCGGGTGCTGCAGCTTGGCGGGCGTATCGTGGAGCAGTGCGAGGTGCTGGGAATTGAAGCGCAAGCGGGCAGTGTGAGGTATGTACGCACCAGTCAAGGGGAATTCCAGGCTGATGACTATGTGCTGACGGCCGGTGCCTGGAGCAAGGCCTTGCTGGGCGAGCATGCGCAACAGCTGGATATCAAACCCATCCGCGGGCAAATGCTGTTGTTCAAATTCGATGTACCGCCGTTGCCGCACATCCTGCTGCAGGGCGATCTGTATTTCATCCCCCGCAAGGATGGTCATCTGTTGATCGGCAGTACGCTGGAGGATGTTGGCTTCGATAAATCCACGACGGAGGCGGCGCGCGAAACTATGCTGCAGCGCGCTGTTGTGTTGTTGCCGGCTTTGCAGGGCATGCCTGTCGTGCGACATTGGGCGGGCTTGCGTCCCGGTTCTGAGGGAAACATCCCGACCATAGACCGTCATCCTGCGTTGGAGAATCTGTATATCAACGGTGGGCACTTCCGCTACGGTGTAACCATGGCACCTGCCAGTGCCGAGGTGCTGCTCAACAGGATTTTCGACAGGCCTCAATCGCTTGATGTCGCGCCTTACCGCTGGCGTTAGTCGTTGCCCGTGCGAGAGCTATCCGCTTATAATCCGCGCCGGAATGCCGATGTAGCTCAGTTGGTAGAGCAACGCACTCGTAACGCGTAGGTCACCAGTTCGATCCCGGTCATCGGCACCATTTCTCTCGCTATTTCGTGGCGAACAGTCAGGAGTATCAATGTCCTTACCGACTTCCGGTTCGCATCCTTCCCTCCGAAAAAAGATCGTCATCGCCGTTACGGCAGGCCTTCTGCTCGCGGCAGTCTTCCTGTTCTATCCGCACGCCAAGCCGATACCAGTCGTTTTGTACAAAGTCGAGCGGGGTGTGGTGGAAGCCTCGGTCAGCAACACGCGTGCTGGTACGGTGAACGCCTGTCGTCGCGCCAAGATGTCGCCTTCCGCCGGCGGGCAGATCGCCAAGTTGCAGGTGAAGAAGGGCGAAAGGGTGAAGGAAGGGCAAGTCTTGCTCGAATTGTGGGACAACGACCTGCATGCGCAGGAGGTCCTTGCGCAGGAGCAACTCAAAGTCGCCCTGTCGCGCGTGCAGGAGATCTGCACGCTGGCGGATGCCGCGCAGCGCGATGCCGTGCGTTCCAGGGAGCTGCGTGACAAGGGTTTCATCTCGGTTCAGCAACTCGATCGCGCCATGACTGAGGCTTCCGCGAAACAATCCGCGTGCACTTCGGCGAACGGGGACGTCGAACAGAGCCGTTCCCGAATCAAGGTCGCCCGTGCCGGGCTGGAACGCATGGTGTTGCGGGCGCCGTTCGATGGCATCGTGGCCGACATCAGTGGTGAACTGGGCGAGTACGCGACCCCGTCCCCACCGGGTATCCTGACCATACCGGCTATCGATCTGATCGACGATAGCTGTATGTATGTCAGTGCGCCGATCGATGAGGTGGATGCCTCCAAGCTCAAGGTCGGGCAGATCAGCCGCATCACGCTGGATGCCATCAAGGGCCGCACCTTCAGCGGCAAGGTGCGACGCATCGCGCCTTACGTGCTCGATCTGGAGAAACAGGCGCGCACCGTCGAGGTGGAGGTCGAGTTCGACAAGCTGGCCGAGAAGGATGATCTGCTGGTCGGTTACAGCGCCGATGTGGAGATCATCCATGACACGCGGCAGCAGGTATTGCGTATCCCCACGCAGGCTTTGCTGGAAGGTGGCCGCGTCCTGCGCTATGGCGATAAAGGTGTGCTGGAAGAGCGCGAGATCACCACGGGCTTGTCTAACTGGGAATATGTGGAAGTGGCTGGTGGCCTGTCCGAAGGAGACCGCATCGTGCTCTCCCTGGATCGCAATGGGGTGAAGGCCGGCGTCAGCGTTCAACCGGAAGCCGCCAAACCTGCCGCACCATGATTGAGCTGCAAAACGTCTGCCGCACTTTCATCGTCGGCGACCAGAAGGTCGAGGCATTACGTGACATCAACCTCAGTTTCGGTGCGGGTGAATACATCTCCATCATGGGGCCGTCCGGCTCAGGCAAGTCCACCATGCTCAACATGCTCGGCCTGCTGGATCGTCCGAACTTGGGCACCTACTTGCTGGATAGCGGCAACGTCACTGATCTGAACGATGAACAGCTGGCACGTGTGCGGCGCGAGAAGATCGGCTTCGTGTTCCAGTCTTTCCATCTGGTGCCGCGCCTGACCGCTGCGCAGAACGTCGAGCTGCCGATGATCCTGGCGGGCATTCCCGTCGAGGAAAGAAGAGCGCGTGTGCAGGTGCTGATGCAGAACTACGGTTTATCGGATCGCGCCGACCACAGGCCAGACCAGCTCTCCGGTGGCCAGCGTCAGCGCGTGGCCATCGCACGAGCCACCGTGATGAACCCCACCGTGTTGCTGGCGGACGAGCCGACCGGAAATCTCGATCAGGCCACGGGCTGGGAGGTGCTCAAGTTGCTGGAAGGTTTGCTGGCGCAGGGCATCACGCTGGTGCTGGTGACGCACGATGCCGAGATCGGCGCGCGCGCCCATCGCCAGATCCATATGCTGGACGGCCGCATCCTTTCCGACGAACGACAAACCCCGTGAGACTGACCGATACGCTGCAGTTCGCCTCCGGCAGCCTGCGTGGCAGCCCAACCCGCACTGTGCTGATGATGCTGGCGATGTCCATCGGTGTGGCGGCAGTGGTGGTGCTGACCGCGCTGGGGGAGGGCGCGCGGCGTTATGTGATCGAGCAGTTCGCCTCACTCGGAACCAATCTCGTCATCGTGCTGCCCGGTCGTACCGAGACGGCAGGTGTCGGCCCCGGCCTGATGTCGGGGCAGACGCCGCGCGACATCACGCTCGACGATGCGCTGGCTTTGCGGCGGAGTTCGGTCATCAAACGCTTTGCACCGCTCACTGTCGGCTCCGCGACGTTATCGCGCGGTGCGCTCAACCGTGAGGTGGTCGTGCTGGGTTCAACATCCGACCTGCTGGATGTGCGCCATATGGAGATGGCGCTCGGCCGGTTCCTGCCGCCGGGCGATATCCACGATGCCAGCTCGGTGTGCGTGCTGGGGAACCAGATGAAGCGCGAGCTGTTCGGTAACGAGAACGCGGTCGGTCAATGGGTGCGCCTGGGCGACCGTCGCTTCCGTGTCATCGGTGTCCTGGCTTCGCAGGGGGAATCGATGGGTATGCGTACCGATGAACTGGTCATCATCCCGGTCGCTGCGTCGCATCAACTTTTCAACACCTCCGGTCTGTTCCGCATCCTGATCGAAGCGAAGCACCGCGATGTCATCGAGAAGGTCACGAAGGAAGCCGAAGCCATCCTGGTCGAGCGCCACAGCGGGGAACGCGACGTGACCGTCATCACGCAGGATGCGATCCTGCAGACGTTCGATCGCATCCTCGGTGCACTGACCATGGCGGTGGGCGGTATCGCGGCGATCAGTCTGGCCGTGGCGGGCGTGCTGATCATGAACGTGATGCTGATCGCCGTGGCACAGCGCGTGAAGGAGATCGGCCTGCTCAAGGCGCTGGGGGCGCCGGGCAGGCAGATCCGCCACCTGTTCTTCGCCGAGGCGGCATTGCTGTCCGGTATCGGCAGTCTGGCGGGGTTGCTGCTCGGCTACGGCGGCAGTTTCATCATCGGGCAGATATATCCCAGTCTGCCGGTCGCGCCGCCCTGGTGGGCGGTGGTCGCCGCCTGCGCCACCGCGTTGGGTACCGGCATCCTGTTCAGCGTGTGGCCGGCGCGTCGAGCTGCCCGGCTCGATCCGGTCGCGGCACTGGCGGGGAGATAGTTATGTACTTGCGCGACCTGGTTACGCTGACTTCCTCCAGTTTCCTCACCTATCGCATGCGCAGCTTCCTGACCGGGCTGGGCATCGCCATCGGTATAGCAGCCGTCATCCTGCTCACTTCCATCGGCGAAGGCTTGCACCAGTTCGTGCTGCAGGAATTCTCCCAGTTCGGCACCAACATCATCAGCGTGCAGCCGGGCAAGACGCAGACGCAGGGCGGCAACGTCGGCATCTTCGGCTCATCACGGCCAATCACGCTGGAAGATGCAGATGCTTTGCGCCGACTGCCCTATGTGGAATATGTCATCCCCGGCTTGGTGGGCAATGCAGAAGTCCGCTATCAGGGCCGCACGCGTCGCACCATGGTGCTGGGTGAAGGGCGGGACTTCAGCAAGGCTTTCACCATGAAGGTGCAGAGCGGCAGCTTCTGGACCGATGCCGATGACGAACAAGCCCGCGCACAGGCGGTGATCGGCTCCAAGATCCAGCTGGAGTTGTTTGGTGACGTCAATCCGCTTGGACAGTATCTGCGCGTCGGTGGGCAACGTTATCGCGTGGTCGGCGTGATGGAGTCCAAGGGGCAGATCCTCGGCATGGATATGGACGATGCCGTGTTCATCCCTGCCGCGCGTGCGATGGAACTGCTCAATCGGCCGGGCTTGATGGAGGTCAATGTCAGTTATCGCGCGGATGTGGATGCGGAAGTGGTCATCCGCCACATCAAGAACCGTATGATCGAACGCCACGGACGGGAGGATTTCACCATCATCTCGCAGGAAGAGGCGCTGGAGGTGCTGGGGTCGGTATTGAGCATCCTCACCTTCGCTGTTGGCGCACTCGGCGCTATCTCCTTGCTGGTCGGCGCGGTCGGCATCCTCACTATCATGACCATGGCCGTCACCGAGCGCACCGCGGAGATCGGCCTGTTGCGCGCGCTCGGTGCACGCCAACAGCAAGTGCTGGTGCTGTTCTTGGGTGAGGCCATGATGCTCTCTGCCTTAGGCGGAGTGCTCGGTTTGCTGATCGGTATCGGCATCGCACAGGGCCTGCATCTGCTGGTGCCTGCGTTACCGGTACATACACCGTGGATATTCGCTGCATTGGCCGAACTCACCGCCGTCACCATCGGCCTTGCGGCCGGTGTGGTGCCCGCCATGCACGCGGCAAAACTCGACCCGGTCGAAGCTTTGCATGCAGAATAGCGCTCCTTTCCCCGGTAAAGAACCATGCTGAGTTATCGCCACGCCTTCCACGCCGGCAACCATGCCGATGTGCTGAAACATTTCGTGCAGATGCAGTTGCTGCAATATCTTGCGCAGAAAGACAAACCCTACTGGGTCATCGACACGCATGCCGGGGCGGGATGTTACGAGCTACTCAGCGGTTATGCCGCGAAGAACGCGGAATACGAAAGCGGCATCGCGCGTCTGTGGGACGCCAAGGGTTTGCCGCCTGCGCTGGCAGAGTATGTCGCGCTGGTGAAGCGAATCAATCCGGAAGGCAGGCTGAAGCTCTATCCCGGTTCGCCGCTGGTGTCGCAGATGCTGCTGCGCGAGCAGGACCGATTGCGCCTGTTCGAATTGCATCCGTCCGATTACGAGTTCCTGACGGAGAACTTCATCGCGCACGACAAACAAGTGATGGTGCAGAAGTCCGACGGCTTCGCCGCACTTAAGGCCTTGTTGCCGCCTCCGCCGCGCCGTGCGCTGGTGCTGATCGATCCTCCCTATGAGGAGAAGCAAGACTACAAGCGTGTGGTTGATGCCTTGCAGGAAGGGCTGAAACGATTCGCCACCGGTACCTACGCCGTGTGGTATCCATGTCTGCAGCGTGAAGAAGCAGAGCGGCTACCCGACAAGTTGAAACGCCTGCCGGTGAAGGGCTGGCTGCATGTCGCGCTGCATGTGCAGACGCCCGCAGAAGACGGCTTTGGTATGCATGGCAGCGGCATGTTCGTGCTCAATCCGCCTTGGACACTGCATGCCACCTTACAGGAAGTGATGCCCAGGCTGGTCGCGCTGCTGGGGCAGGATGCCGGCGCGCGCTTCGTGTTGGAGCAGCAGGCGGCATAGACATGAAGGAGGACTTTCCTCGCAGTTGCGACATTTTCTGCGCCGTAGTAGACAACTACGGCGACATCGGCGTGTGTTGGCGACTGGCGCGTCAGCTGGCGAACGAGCAGGGGCTGGCGGTGCGCTTGTGGGTGGATGACCTGCGCAGCTTCGGCAGGATGTTGCCGGAACTGGATGCCGCCCTGTCGCGGCAGACGTGTCGCAGTGTCGAGATAGGGCGATGGACGGCGGACATGCCTGAGCTCATCCCGGCGGAGCTGGTGATCGGCGCGTTCGCCTGCAAACTGCCGGAAAGCTATATCGCAGCGATGGCGGCGCGGGAGCGCAAGCCCGTCTGGCTCAATCTGGAATATCTAAGTGCGGAAGATTGGGTGGAGACGCATCACCAACTCCCTTCGCCGCATCCGCAACTGCCGTTGACCAAGCATTTCTTTTTTCCGGGTTTCACCGTCAGAACGGGCGGCTTGTTGATCGAACACGGCTTGCTGGCGCAACGCGACGCCTTCCGTGCGGATGCGGCGATGCAGGCGCGCTACTGGCAAGGGCTGGGAGTGCCGCCGCTACGGCAGGCGGGGGAGCTGCGCGTATCGCTGTTCAGCTATGAGAATGCTGCCATCGCGCCGTTGCTGCAGGCTTGGGCGAAGGGGACTTCCCCGCTGCGCTGTCTGTTGCCGGAAGGGCGCGCCTTGCCGCAGGTTGCTGCCTTCTTCGGCCATGCGCACGGGCAGGCGGGTGAGGTCTGGCAGAGCGGCAGCTTGACCGTGCATGTGCTGCCGTTCGTCGAACAGCCGGAATACGACCGGCTGCTGTGGGCCTGCGATGTCAACTTCGTGCGCGGCGAGGATTCCTGCGTGCGGGCGCAATGGGCGGGCAAGCCTTTCATCTGGCAGATATATCCTCAGCACGACGGTGTCCATCTGGAGAAACT
>JAHJQE010000033.1 GCA_018819205.1 Gammaproteobacteria bacterium | reverse complement strand
TTCCATTCCCCTTTGAAAGATGGTGCCTAACAACTTCTAACTTGAACTCCGTTGAATACTTGGCCATAAGAAACACCCCAGTGATTGGACTCTTGTCCAACTTCTGGGGTGCAGTTCATTGCGCGGGCTTTCTTACTTTCCGTTCATGCTTCGATCCTTCGGCAAGCTCAGGACAGGCTGAGCTCAGCACGAACGGTATTTATTAAGGATGCGCTGAACAAGTATGGTTTTGTCGTTCCCGCGAAAGCGGGAACCCAGTTAAATCAACAAGCTGGATTCCCGCTTTCGCGGGAATGACGACTTAATCAGTGTTTCCTTAAGCTTGTTCCCAAGGCAGTCCGGCGGCGCGCCAGCCGTTCTTGGCGTTGCGCTGGTTGCTGCCGTTCTTGTCGCCTTCGAAGCCTTCGAGGATGTTGTAGCAATCGGCGTAACCGCTCTGCGTGGCGAGTATCGCGGCGGCGTGTGAGCGCTGGGCGGTGCGGCACAGGAAGAGCACCAGCGACTCCTTGTCCACTTGCTGTTCCAGCGAGGCCATGAAGTTGGGGTTCATCTTCATGCCGGGGTAGCTCATCCATTCGATCTCCACTGCGCCCGGCACTTTGCCGACCCAGTCGATCTCGGCGCGTGTGCGCACATCCACCAGCTTGGCGCCGGGGGCGCTCTGCCAGATGGTGTTCGCTTCTTCAGGTGTCAGGACACCTTCGTACGGCAGGCCCAGGTCTTTTGCCCGGTTCTGTGCCGTCGTCAATATTTCTGTGATTTTTCCCATGATGCGCTTTCTTCGATTTTAAGGTTCGGTGCGCGAATGTTATGCTGCGCACTCGCCTGCATACTATCCCAACAGCAATGAAAAATCACACGCACGCACATAGCCATGACAAGGCCGCGGCCTTTGAGCCGGCTCATCCAGAGCGCTTCGCCGCTGCGCGCAAAAGCACCTGGGTCAGCATCTTCATCAACTTGATGTTGAGTATCGTGCAGGTGTTGGCAGGCTTCTTCGGCAAGTCGCAATCGTTGATGGCAGACGGTCTGCATTCCTTTGCGGATCTGCTCTCGGATGTGCTGGTGCTGTTCGCCAACCGTCACGGCAACAAGCATGCGGATGCCAACCACCCTTACGGCCACGCGCGTATCGAGACCGCCGCTTCGCTGATCCTCGGCACCAGTCTGTCCGTACTGGGTATCGTGTTGCTGGTCGCTGCCGGTTCGCGTTTGCAGCATCCCGAGCATGTGCAGGCTGTGCATCCCATCACCTTGTGGGTGGCGATCTTCGCGCTGGCTGCGAAGGAAGGGATGTTCCGCTACATGCTGGCGGTGGCGAAGCGTGTTCGCTCGCAGATGCTGGTGGCCAACGCGTGGCATGCGCGTTCGGATGCCGCTTCATCGCTGGTGGTCATCGTGGGTATCTCGGGGAATTTGCTGGGCTATACCTTCCTCGACTTGATCGCTGCCGCGGTGGTGGGCGTGATGATCGCTTACATGGGTTTCCAGTTCGCGCGTGATGCGTTGCTGGAACTGGTGGATACCGGGCTGGAACCGGAAGAGGTGCGTTCCATACGCAACACGCTCAAGTCGGTGCCGGGCGTGCTGGGTCTGCATGAGTTGCGCACACGCAAGATGGCGGACAACGCGCTGGTCGATGCGCACATCATGGTCGATCCGTACATCAGCGTGTCCGAAGGCCACTACATCGCCGAGGCGGCGCGTGCGGCCGTGCTCAAGAGCCATCATGTGATGGATGCGATGATTCATATCGACCCGGAGGATGACGTCCAATCAAAGCCGAACGCACATACGCCACAGCGACATCTTTTGTTGGTTCACCTGCAAAAGCGACTGGGGCAGGAATTGCCCGCAGACACCCGGGTCGTGATGCATTATCTCAGCGGCAAGATCGAGGCTGAGTTGCTGCTACCGGCATCGGCCGACGCGTGTGACCTGCAGGCAAAGTGTGACGCCATCACCAAAGACGACCCGTATTTCAAGCACATCGTCGTGTTTCACGATGTCGCACCAAAATAGTGCGCGCAAGGCCTTCTCTGCCCTGTTTTTGGGCGTGCACGACACCCGCCATTTCCGCCTAGATATGGCACAATGGCCGCCTGACTGGATATCCGGCGATGGCACAGTTTCTGCTTTTTTCGACCCGTACCATTCAAACGGTTCGCTTTACTGACTTTTGTTTTTAATTTCCTGGGAGATTCGAGTATGTCCAAAACAGCCGCCGACGTTCTGAAGCTGATCAAAGAACAAGGCATCAAATTCGTCGACCTTCGTTTCACAGACACCCGCGGTAAAGAGCAGCACGTTGGCGTGCCGGTCAGTGCCGTGGACGAGAGCAAGTTCGAAGACGGTCACGCCTTCGACGGTTCCTCCATCGCTGGCTGGAAAGGCATTCAGGCTTCCGACATGCTGCTGATGCTGGATCCTTCTTCTGCTTATGTTGACCCGTTCTTTGACGAGCCGACCATTGTCATCACTTGCGACGTGATCGAGCCAACCGACGGCAAGGGCTATGACCGCGACCCGCGCTCTATCGCCAAGCGCGCTGAAGCCTATCTGAAGTCCACCGGCATCGGCGATACCGCCTACTTCGGTCCGGAACCCGAATTCTTCATCTTCGACTCCGTGCAATGGAACGTCGACATGTCCGGCTGCTTCCTGAAGATCAACTCTGAGGAAGCCGCATGGGCGACCGGCGAGAAGTTTGAAGGCGGCAACACCGGCCACCGTCCGATGGTGAAGGGCGGCTACTTCCCCGTGCCTCCCGTGGACAGCCTGAACGACATCCGCGCACAGATGTGTCTGTTGCTGGAAGAAGTCGGCATCCCGGTCGAAGTGCACCACCACGAAGTGGCGACTGCCGGCCAGTGCGAGATCGGTACCAAGTTCGACACACTGGTGAAGCGCGCCGACCAGACTCAGACTCTGAAGTACATCGTGCACAACGTGGCACACCAGTATGGCAAGACTGCCACTTTCATGCCCAAGCCCATCGTTGGCGACAACGGTTCCGGCATGCACGTGCACCAGTCGATCTGGAAAGACGGCAAGAACACCTTCGCTGGTAACGGCTATGCCGGTCTGTCCGAGACTGCCCTGTACTACATCGGCGGTATCATCAAGCACGCCAAGGCACTGAACGCGATCTGCAACCCCGGCACCAACTCTTACAAGCGTCTGGTTCCTCACTATGAAGCACCGGTGAAGATGGCTTACTCCGCCAAGAATCGTTCCGCTTCCATCCGTATCCCGCACGTTGCCAGCGACAAGGCGCGCCGCATCGAGACCCGCTTCCCGGATCCGACAGCGAACCCGTACCTGTGCTTCTCCGCTCTGATGATGGCTGGTCTGGACGGTATCCAGAACAAGATCCATCCTGGCGATCCTGCAGACAAGAACCTGTATGACTTGCCGCCGGAAGAAGATGCAAAGATCCCGACCGTGGCAGCTGGTCTGGACGAAGCATTGGCAGCACTGGACAAGGACCGCGAGTTCCTGACACGCGGTGGTGTGTTCTCCAGCGACTTCATCGACGCTTTCATCGCGTTGAAGATGGAAGAAGTGAACAAGATCCGCATGACGACTCACCCTGTCGAATTCGACATGTACTACAGCATCTAAGTCGTTCGCGACTTGCTGCAAACAACGGAGCCCTCGTGGCTCCGTTTGTTTTTGGCGCGGCTTGTTTGTCTCGCATGAGTCCTTAACCTATACTCCATCCATCGAATTTCGAGGTTCCACTATGAAGCCAGCCCGCATGCTGTTGTTGTGTGTCGTCTTCACGGCCAGCGCAACTGCACACGCCGAGATCTACAAGCGCGTGGACAAGGAAGGTCACGTCACCTATTCCAGTGAGCCGATCAAAGGCGCACAAAAGCTGAAACTGGAACCCTTGCCGACGGTTCCTGCACCCAGAATGCCGGCCCCGCGCAGCAGCGAATCGAAACGTGGCAGCGAAGAATCGGCATTCCCGCGCGTGGATACCGCCACGCAGAAGCGTCGCGACGACAAGCGACTGCGCATCCTTGAAGACGAGATGGCCTCTGAGCAAAAAGCACTTGATGATGCCCGCGTGCAGTTGCAGGTGGCCCAGGATACGCCGCAGGTATACACCGGCGCAGATGGCAAGACTTACCGCAACATGGCGAAGTACGAAGAGACCGTACAGGCTGCACAGGAGAACCTCCGGATGCATGAGAACAACATCCGGGCTTTGCAGACCGAGATCGACAATCTCAAGTGACCTGACGCTGGCATGTTTTCTGCTCTAAGTCTGACATGACCAGCGCCCCGCTCCCCACCCTGGACTACCTGTCGACAGCCGTGATGCTGCTCGACGATCAGTCGCGCATCGCTTACCTGAACCCGGCAGCCGAGGACCTGTTCGCGGTGAGCCACAGCAATCTCGTCGGCCATCCGCTGCAATACGCGTTCTCCCATACCGAGCAGCTGTTCAGTGCGATCCAGTCCGCACTGTCCAATCGTGCCTCGCACATCGAACACGACCTGATGTTGGGCACGCACACCCTGAACCAGAAGCTCCATCTGAGCTGTACCGTCACTACCCTGCAACTGTCGCAGTTTGCGCTGCTGCTGGAATTCCATGCCATCGAGCGTCCGCTCAAACTGGCGCGCGAGGAACAGATGCTGGATCAGACACAGGCCAACCGCCTGCTGCTGCGCAACCTTGCACACGAGATCAAGAATCCGTTGGGCGGTATCCGCGGTGCCGCGCAATTGCTGGAGCAGGAGCTGGAGAAACCCGCGCTGCGCGAATACACGCAGGTCGTCATTCAGGAAGCGGACCGCTTGCGTTCCCTGATGGAGAACCTGCTCACGCCACAACATACGCCCCATTTCAGTGCGCTGAATATCCATGAAGTGCTGGAGCGTGTGCGCAGTGTGGTGATGGCCGAGCTGCCTGAAAGTCTGCACATCCAGCGCGACTATGACTTGAGCCTGCCCGAGCTCGACGGCGACAAGGCCTTGCTGATCCAGGTGGTTCTGAACATCGTGCGCAACGCCGCACAGGCGATGAAGGGAGAAGGCACCATCATTCTGCGTACGCGCATCTCGCGCCAGGTCACGCTGATGAAGAAACGCCACCGTCTGGCGATCTCGCTGCAGATCATCGACAACGGCCCCGGCATCCCGCAGCACCTGCAAGACAAGATCTTCTATCCACTGGTGTCGGGACGCGCCGACGGGCACGGTCTGGGCCTGACGCTGGCGCAGGATTTTGTCAGCCAGCATCAAGGCAGTATCGAATTCGACAGCGAACCGGGACGCACCTGCTTCACGGTCATGCTGCCCCTTACCTCCATGGATAAACAATAATGACCAAACCTGTCTGGATCATCGACGACGACCGCTCCATCCGCTGGGTGCTGGAAAAGGCACTGGCGCGCGAGGAGATCGAATACAAGAGCTTCGCCTCGGCTGACGAGGCGCTGGCCGAATTGCCGCACAGTCTGCCGCAGATGGTGATCAGCGACATCCGCATGCCGGGCAGCTCCGGTCTCGATCTGTTGCAGACTTTGCGCAACGAATATCCCGCGCTGCCGGTGATCATCATGACCGCCTATTCCGATCTGGAGAGCGCGGTGTCTTCGTTCCAGGGTGGCGCGTTCGAATATCTGCCCAAACCGTTCGATGTGAACTATGCCGTGGAACTGATCCGCCGCGCGCTGGCACAAAGCCTGCGCAAACAGAGCAATGGCATCGAAAGTACCGAAGCACCGGACATCCTCGGCCACGCACCGTCCATGCAGGAGGTGTTCCGCGCCATCGGCCGCCTTGCGCAATCTAATGCCACCGTACTCATCAACGGCGAGTCTGGTACCGGCAAGGAACTGGTCGCGCAGGCACTTCATCGGCACAGCCTGCGTGCCGACAAACCTTTCGTCGCCATCAACACTGCGGCCATCCCCAAGGATCTGCTGGAATCGGAACTGTTCGGCCACGAGAAGGGCGCTTTCACCGGCGCCAACACCACACGCCACGGTCGCTTCGAGCAGGCCGAGGGCGGCACGCTGTTCCTGGACGAGATTGGCGATATGCCGGCCGAGCTGCAGACGCGATTGCTGCGTGTGCTGTCGGACGGCAACTACTATCGTGTCGGTGGCCACCAGCCGATCAAGGCGAACGTGCGCATCATCGCCGCCACCCACCAGAATCTGGATGAACGCGTGAAGCAGGGCCTGTTCCGTGAAGACCTGTTCCACCGTCTCAACGTGATCCGCCTGCGCCTGCCGCCGTTGCGTGAACGTCGCGAGGACATTCCGCTGCTGGCGAAATACTTTCTGCAAAAGAGTGCGAAAGAACTCGGTGTCGAGCAGAAGATACTCAGCGAATCCGCGCTGAATTACCTCTCTGCGCAGGACATCCCCGGCAACGTACGCCAGTTGGAGAACCTGTGTCACTGGCTCACCGTGATGACGCCCACCCAGCAAGTGGAGATCGCCGACCTGCCGGCAGAATGGCGTGAAGGTTCGCCGGCAGCATCCGTCGGCGGTGACTGGCACGCCTTGCTGGCGCAGCAAGCCGCCGCCATGCTGCAGCGTGGCGAACCGCACATCCTGGATACGCTCACCAAAGAATTCGAGCGCACCCTGATCACGCAGGCGTTGCAACATACCGGCGGACGCCGTATCGAAGCTTCCACGCTTCTCGGCATGGGCCGCAACACCTTGACGCGCAAGATCCAGGAACTGGGGCTGGACGGGGACGGCGAATAATCTCCCCGCGTCATTCCGGCGCAGGCCGGAATCCAGTGGGTTTACACAAAATGCAGTAGTTGTGTCTTGCTCCGCAAGGGATGTCTTTGACTGGATTCCGGCCTGCGCCGGAATGACGAATCTAACGCTTCGTGTCGACCTGCTTCCACACACCCGTAATAGGCTGACTATCCTTGCTCTCATTGATGCCGGGCAGACCGTGCATGTGCAGGATGGTGCGCAGCACGCTGTAGTGGTCGATGCGCTGCGCATACTTGCCGGGCTTGACCATGGTGCCGACAAAGATGGTGGCGATGCGATTGCCTTCCGAACCGTCGTCCTCGTCGAAGGTGACGATGAGCAGGCTGTTATTGTCCATCGCCCACTGCGCATAACCCTCGATGTTCTGCTGCAACCATCCATCACCCTGCGCGATGCTGCCGTCGTGCATGTCGTGGCGCTGGTCCGGTATCACCCAAGATACTTCGGGCAATTTCGAGAGATCCTGCGGCCAAGCGCTCAACGGCTGGTTCGCTGACGCCAGTTCTTTCCAATTGGCCGCCGGATTATGTTTGCGCATGTACGCGCCATAGCGACACCCTTCATAGCCGGCTCTCGGCATCGATTCTGAATAACTGATGAAGCTCAACCCTTTTGCCAGCAAGACACTGGCGAGATTGTCACCGAACAGATCGAGCGGACAGGCGTTGCTGCCGATACCGCGCGTGCTGCCGCTGAACAAAGCCAGATAGTTGGGCTGGCTGGGATGGGTGATGCCGTGCGAATTGGTGAACAGCGCGCCGCGTTGTGCCAGCGCGTTGATATAGGGCGCGTCGGGATTGCCGATGATCTGCGACCAGGATTTGTTCTCCTCGATCACAACGACGATGTGATCGGGACGCGGCAGGTCCGCCGCTTGCGCCGTAGATGCCGCGCATAAGATCAGCACACTGGAATAGTGGCGGCTCATTCCTTATCCGTGGCTTCAGGCACCGGCTTTTCGTCCTGAACTTTCTTGCGCGTGCGGTTCTTGGCAGGATCGGCGAAACGGAAACGCCCCGCCAGCACACAGCCTTTCATGCCGATGTCGCACGGCAGGTTCAGCACCTTCTGGCACTTGCCATCGACTTCGTGCGGACAACCCCAGCCGCTCATGGCTGCTCCCAGTTACGCCTTCTTCACGAACTCGGTCTTCAACTGCATCGCGCCGATGCCGTCGATCTTGCAGTCGATATCGTGGTCGCCATCCACCAGACGGATGTTCTTCACCTTGGTGCCGACCTTCACCACCGAAGACGAACCTTTGATCTTCAGATCCTTGATCACGGTGACGGTATCGCCGTCATTCAATACCGTACCGAACGCGTCCTTGAACACCTTCACTTCCTCGACCGCCTCGGCTGCGACCTTGGGCCATTCGTGCGCGCACTCGGGACAGACGTAGTTATCGCCGTCTTCGTAGGTGTATTCGGAACCGCATTTAGGGCATTTTGGTAATTCGCTCATAAGTCTTCCAGTTGAAATTAAAGTTAATAATAATCGTCTTCGCGTTGATGGCGCACCGCAAGGATGGTCACCGTGTTGTTGTCCTCGATCTCAAACAGCGCGACGTAACCCGCAGCACCGAATGACACCAACATCTCGCGCAATAGCGGATTCTCGGGAATCGCCTTGCGACAGGTGAACGGGAATTCCTGCAACAATTTGATGCTGTCGGCGATGGCCTTTCGCGCGTTTTGTGCAGCCCGCCTATCCTGATCAGCCTGAAAGGTGAAAAGTCGCTTCAGGTCTTCTCTTGCAGCTTCGGTATAGCGAACCTTGTAGCTCACTTGCCTGCTTTCTTTTTGGCCTTGGCGAGCATGTCGTCCAGTTCCAGCAAGACTTCTTCCGAAGATACATATACTCCGCTCGTCTTTGCTGCGTCGCGCGAAGCAAGCCCTCGCGCAATAAACGCTTGCTGCGTCCGGCGAAATTCCACATTACGACGCAATGAATCCTCGACAAAGGCAGAAAGAGTTTCACCCGGACGCAGAATCTCCTCGGCTGCTTGCCTCAATTCAGGCTGCACTCGCAGGGCGGGCATGGTTGCAGTTTTCATGGGAGACCTCGTGCATTGCAAATGTGATGCACATCATCGCCGAAGTCGGAAGGGGATGCAAGGGCGGGGTTTACATGCGGCGCACTCTCCGTTGGTTAGTGCGCCCTACTCGGGCTCAGTAATCGTTCGAGAGCCAAGGTATCTGTATCAGAAAGTCTCCGAATGATGCTTTTTAATTCGTATGATGTTCTGAGGATATTCTTCCTGAAACCGATTGTTCTAACCAAAACATTCTGACTAAAGAACGAAATTGTGTAGGAATATGGATAAGCATATGGACTCTCAGGTGCCAAATCAAAAGAGCTCAGCCAAAGACTCCGATTCGCATTAAATATGCCTACAAATTCTGAAACGGCCTGAGGGTCACCAACCGCCTTTGTCTTGATGGTGCTACTACCATGAGTATTGAATTTCTGCTTCCTCGTGGCTGCCGGACGAGCTGGATTGGTCCAGAGATCGACGGGTTCATCAAGAATCGATATGTATGAAGACTGGCTTTGATTATGCGCCTCGTAATAATCAAGAAATTTTCTGTCAATGATAACGGTGTGGTACTCAGTCACTTCAATGCGATCAATATTTTTCAGTTCGGGTAAGGTATAGCGAATCAGCTCATTGGCGACCGCAGCAGAGGTTACCGCAGATCCATATGCAACTGATTTACATCCTGCAAACAGAGAGCAAACAGCTGGCAGGATTAGAAACCAGAAGTAAAGACGGGGTGAGTGCATGTATGAATATCAGAGCTTGTATCCCCGATGCACTGCCACCACGCCGCCCGTCATGTTGAAGTACTCAACGCGCTCCAGTCCTGCATCAACCATCATCTGCTTCAGTTCTTCCTGGCCCGGATGCATGCGGATGGATTCGGCGAGATAGCGGTAACTGTCGGCGTCGTTGGCGATGAGCTCGCCCATCTTGGGCAGCAGCTTGAAGGAATACAGGTCGTACATCTTCTCCAGCGGTTTGGCGACCTTGGAGAATTCCAGCACGATGACGCGCCCGCCCGGTTTGAGCACGCGCTTCATCTCGCGCAGGGCGGCTTCCTTGTGGGTGACGTTGCGCAGGCCGAAGGCAATGCTGACGCAGTCGAAATAGTTGTCGGGGAATGGCAGATGCTCGGCATCGCATTGCGCGGTGGGCGTCGGCGTGCCGTTGTCTATCATGCGGTCGCGGCCGACGCGCAGCATGGCGTTGTTGATGTCGGTGAGGATGACCTGGCCGCTGCGGCCGACCTTCTTCAGGAACAGCTTGGACAGATCGCCCGAGCCGCCCGCCACGTCCAGCACGCGCTGGCCTTCATGCACATTGGCCAGACCGACCGCGAAGGGTTTCCATACGCGGTGCAGGCCGACCGACATGAGGTCGTTCATGATGTCGTATTTGCTGGCGACGGAGGTGAACACGCCGGCGACTTTCTTCGCCTTCTCGTTCTCGTCTACGGTCTCGAAACCGAAGTGTGTCTTTGCCATGATTGCTTCTCCTATTTCGGATCGCGCGATGCGCCGGCCGCCTGCAGCTTGTCCAGATATACCTGCCACAGTTCCTGCTGGTTCTGTCCCAGCGAGTACAGCAGGTCCCAGTCGTACAGGCCGCTGTCGTGGCCGTCGTCGAATTCCAGTTTCAGCGCATAGCTGCCCGCAGGTTCCAGCCCCTTGAGCACCACCTTGCGCTTGCCGACCTGCAAAGTCTCCTGACCCGGGCCGTGGCCGCGCACTTCCGCGGAAGGCGACTGTACACGCAGGAACTCGGCGGGCAGGTTGAAGCGCACGCCGTCGGAGAAGGCGATCTCCAGCGAGTTTGATTTCTGGTGCAGGACGATCTCGGTAGGGGTGGCATTCATAGTGAGCGTATCTTCTTCAGCAGTGCGGTTGTGGAGCGTTCATGCAGGAAAGGGATGCTGTGCACACTGCCGCCCCAACCCTGCACTTCTGTTGCGCCGACGATGCGATCCGGCGTCCAGTCGCCGCCTTTGACCAGTTTGTCCGGCTTGCAGGCGAGGATCAGGTTGAGCGGGGTGTCCTCGTCGAACTGCACCACCAGACTCACCGCTTCCAGCGCGGCCAGCACCGCCATGCGGTCGGCTTCGTTGTTGATCGGACGGTCGTCGCCCTTGCCCTGGCGCTTCACCGAGGCGTCGCTGTTGACACCGACGATGAGCGAGGCACCCAGTGCGCGCGCCTGCGCCAGATAGGTAACGTGACCGCGATGCAGCACATCGAAACAACCGTTGGTGAACACCACGGGACGCGGCAAAGCAGCCACCTTGGCGGCCAGGTCATCTGCCGAGCACAACTTGGCTTCGAAGCTGGGAGATGAATATTTCAATGAAGCCTCAGAAAGTCATTATTCGGGATAAAGCGCAAGGAGCCGCGCAGCGAAGGACGAGACATACCTGAATGTAGGCGAGGAGTGAGCGACAACGAAGTTGCGGCGAAGACTTTCCTTAAGGTTAGTCGAAGCCAACACGCGACGCCGCGATTTGCCCGAAGAATGATTTTATGTGGCTTCATCACTGCATGTACTCGAACACGCGTACTACCTTTTTCACACCGCGTGTGGTGGCCGCGATCTCGGAAGCTGCATCGGCCTCGGCACGGGTGACGATACCCAGCAGATAGACCACCCCTTCTTCGGTATAGACCTTGATGTGATCGCGATTGAAGGATTTGTCCTCGAGGAAGCGGGTGCGCACATCACCACTCACACCGGAGTCGCTGCGTCGTACACCGGTATCGGCAACACGCTCCACATGCAGTTCGTTGGCGATGCCCTTGATGGGCGAGATGCCTCCCACGATGCGCTCGATATCCTGTTTGGTCGCGTCATCCGGCACCTGTCCGGTGATCAGTGCGAAGCGATTGAAGCAGGTGACGCTGACCTGGATGTTGCTGCGATATTTTGCCGCGATACGCTGGCGCGCGCTGTATTCGATATCCCGGTCATCCTGTACGGCTGCCTCGCTGCGACGCTCGATACTGGGCGCGGAGATACCTTTCGTCTGGGCACAACCTTGCAACAGTGCTGCCAGCAACAGCAGGCCCAGCCAGCTACCGCGCATCACTCGCCTCCCAGCAATACATGATCGATCACGTCGCACAGGCAGTGCAACATGAGCAGATGCACTTCCTGGATACGCGCGGTCCGTTCGGTCGGCACACACAGGTGGAAATCCCCTTCGCGCAGTATCGCACCCATCTTTCCGCCGTCACGACCGGTGAAAGCGACGACCACCATGCCGCGTTCATGCGCGGCTTCGATGGCTTCCACCACATTGGCCGAGTTGCCGCTGGTGGAGATGGCGAGCAGCACATCCCCTTCCATACCCAGTGCACGCACCTGCTTGGAGAAGATCTGCTTGTAGTCGTAATCGTTGGCGATAGAGGTCAGCACGGAACTGTCAGTGGTGAGCGCGACGGCAGGCAAGCCGGGACGTTCGACCTCAAAGCGATTGATCAGCTCGGCGGCGAAGTGCTGCGCATCGGCTGCGGAGCCGCCATTGCCGCACGCCAGGATCTTGCCGTCATGCATCAGGCAGTTGACCATGGCCTGTGCTGCCTCGGCGATCGGCTTGGCCAGTACCTTCTTGCTCTGCAGCTTGATCTCGGCGCTGTCGTCGAAATGTTTGCTGACGCGTTTGGCGAGTGTCATGTATTGGATTTCTCGTGGATGAATGGATGGATTTTACCCTAACGGTCACGACAAGTGAGTCATCCCACGATGCTGAAACTTGCCCTGACCGTTTCCCCCTGTCCAACTTTCCCACGAAGGAAGAAAGGGCAAACGAATCGCTACGCGAGTTTCAGGTTACAGCTGGAACGCATTCCTGAGCCACTCTATGCCATGGGTGCCATCCGCTGACACCAGCAGTACCGCATCGAAGCGGCAGGGCGGCACCGGCGACACGGACGAAAGATAATGCTGAGCAGCGAGGATGAGCCTGTTCTGCTTATGCGCGTCGATGCTGGCGGACGCACCGCCGAAATCAGCGCGGCTGCGCAGGCGCACTTCGACGAACACCAGCGTCTCGCCATCCTTCAGGATCAGGTCGATCTCGCCGAAACGGCAGCGGTAGTTGCTTTGCAGCAGACGCAGATCCTGTCGCTGCAGGTAGTGTGCAGCAGTCTGTTCAGCCTGCGCACCGGCCTTCATCCGCCTACTCTTCCGGCACAGCGGTCGGCTCAGGCGGTTGCGGCCCTCTCAGTGCAGCTTCCATCGTCATCCCCTGCCCGTTGCGCAAGATCGACTTCACGCCCTCGCGCTTGACCTGGTGTCCCGCCAGCGTCAATTTGCCGGTGACACCATCCAGCGGCAGGGCGTTGGCCGTATTGTGGTGGTACAGCACCTGCAGCATGCGGTAGGCGTCGACACCCAGCGCATACAGGCGCTCCATATCCAGGGGGTAAGGTGGCTCCACGCGCGGATAGACCATGACTGCCGGATGATCGGGCTGAATCACCCACGGCATATCAAAGAAGCGGATCTCTGCCAGGTCATAGTTGACCAGGTTGTTGCCGTTGCCGGTGAATATCTGTGAAGTGGCATACACCGGGATATCCGAGAAAATATACGGACGTATCATGCGCGCCTGGTCCGGCTCCGATGCCAGGAACACCATGCTGCCCGCTTCGCCGCCCAGCAGGCGGATCTCGCTCGGGTCGCCTTCGTACACGATCTCGGGCCACAGGAACCCGCCAGTGCGCTGCCATTCTTCCTCAAAGGCCTGAGCCAGACGCTTGGACAAAGTACTGCCGGTACGCACTACGGTGGCCGTGAGCAGACCGTTGCTGGCCGCCCACCGCGCTGCCTGACGCGCTTCGGACTCCGGCGGCAGGCCGAAGAAATACAGCTGGTCGGTACGCTCCGTCTCCAGCAGGTTCAATGCCAGTGTAGGCACCGGTAGCGCAGTGTTCTCGGCCAGCGCGGCAACACCGTTGCGTGTGAGCGGACCGGCCACGGCCAAAGCGCCCTGCGCCAGCGCCTGACGGTACAGCTCGGCCACTTCGAACTTCTCATCGTTGGCGGAATAGATGCGCACCGGCAATTCATTGGGTTGCTCTTCGGCGGCCGACAGGAAGCCCAGCTGCACCGCCTCTGCCGCACGACCGTACACGGGCGAGCGCAATGGCAGGATCAAAGCTATATGGTGCTCCGCCCCCTCTGCAAGACGGGGCAGGACTGGCATGACCTCAGGTTGTTCGATATCGACAGCGCCGGTCTCGACTGCCGGCGCTTCTTCGACCGGTTGCCCGGTCACAGGTGCCGGTGCAGGTGCGGCGGATTGGGGCGGAGTGGCGCAGCCAAACACGCTCACGTATAGTGCGGCGATCAACAGACCGCGCAACCATTTCAATCCGGGGATACTCGTTTGCATAGCAAGACCAATCAAAGAATCGAATGCGCATTATATGTAGTCGCCACCCCGATTGGAAATCTGAGTGACATCACGCTGCGTGCGCTGGACATTCTGAACGGCGTGGATGTCGTTGCAGCCGAAGATACGCGCAATACGCGCCATCTGTTGCAGCATCACGGCCTCAGCGATGCCAAGCTGCTCGCCGTCCACCAGCACAACGAGCGAGGTTCGGCCAACAAGGTCATCGCCCTGTTGCAGGAAGGGAAAAGTGTCGCACTGGTGACCGATGCCGGCACCCCGGCGGTCAGCGACCCCGGGGCCGTACTGGTGGAAGCGGTACGCGAAGCCGGGCTGCGCGTGATCCCTATCCCCGGTGCTTCTGCAGTGATCACGGCGCTATCCGCTTCCGGTCTGGCCAACCCACACTTCATGTTCTACGGCTTCCTGCCCAACAAATCGGGCGCGCGGCGCGCCACCCTGCAAGCACTCGCTAACCAGACCTGCACGCTGGTGTTCTATGAAGCCCCGCACCGCATCCTGGAATGCGCAGCAGACCTGCAGGAGGTGTTCGGCGGCGAGCGCGAGATCGTGTTCGCGCGTGAGATCACCAAGCTGTTCGAAAGCATTCATCGCTGCAAACTGGGTGATGCGATGGATTGGCTGAACAGCGATGCGAACAACCAGCGCGGAGAGTTCGTGCTGCTCGTGTCCGGCGCACCCGAACGCACCGAAGCGCTTGATGCGGATGCCGAGCGTGTACTCACACTGCTGCTGAACGAATTGCCGCTGAAACAGGCGGTGCAACTCGCCGTACAGATCACCGGCCAGAACAAGAACGCGCTCTATCAGAAGGCCCTCGCGCTCAAATCGGCATAAACAGCTCGCGGTTGTTATTCGGGCTGTCTTTGCTACACTCGCTCTCCCGCATCGCAATCCGAAATTTCGAGGGCGTATGAACCCCGCATCCAAATATCTCTCACTCATGCTGGCGCTGACTCTGGCTGCCTGCGGCGGTGGTGACAAGAAAGCTGCCGCACCTGCCGCCGGTGCGATGCCTCCGCCCGAGGTGGAGGTCGTCGTCGTCGCGCCTGCCAATGCCACTTACACCCGCGATCTGCCTGGGCGTGTGCAGGCTTTCCGCACCGCACAGGTCCGTGCCCGCGTCGATGGCGTGATCGAAGCCCGCCTGTTCAAGGAAGGCAGCGACGTGACCGAAGGTACTCAGTTGTTCCGTATCGACTCGCGCAGCTACCGCGCAGCGGCCGAAGCGGCCAATGCCGATGCCTCACTGGCCTACCAGAATCTGGATCGTGCCAAGCGCCTGCTCGAGATCAAGGCCATCAGCCAACAGGAATATGACCTGACGCTGGCCAAGGCGGCGCAGGCGCGTGCCGCGCTGGTACGCGCTTCAGAGGACGTCATCAATGCCGGCGTGCCCGCACCCATCTCCGGACATATCGGCCGCACCGAAGTCACCGAAGGCGCACTGGTCAGCAAGAATGCGGGCACGCTACTGGCGACCGTCGAGCAACTCGATCCGGTGTATGTGAACTTCTCCCAGTCGGCGGCCGACCTGTTGCGTCTGCGTCAGGCGGTGGCGACCGGCGTGCTGAAGCGCGCGGAATCGACCGATGTCGAGCTGATGCTGGAAGACGGCAGTGTCTATACCAAGACCGGCCGCATCTTTTTCACCGATCTGGCGGTCGACGCCAACACCGGCTCCGTCTCTTTGCGTGCGCAGTTCCCCAACCCGAAACGTGAGTTGCTGCCCGGCATGTTCGTGCGCCTGCGCTTCCCGGAAGCCATGGCCGAGAACGTGATCCGCATCCCGCAACGCGCGGTGCAGTCCGGCGCCCAAGGCCAGTTCGTGATGGTTGTCGGCCCGGACGGAAAGGTCGGGCCGCGTCCGGTCACCACCAGCGGCATGGCCGGTGCGGATTTCGTCATCGCTTCCGGCCTGCAGCCCGGTGATCAGGTCATCGTCAACGGCCTGCAAAAGGCGCGACCCGGTGCTGTGGTGAAACCGGTGCCGCTGACTGCCACGATGAAGATGGAAAGCCAGCTTTCCGCTGCGAAGTAAGCCACCATGCTCGCCCGCTTCTTCATCGACCGTCCCATCTTCGCCTGGGTCATCGCGCTGGTCATCCTGCTGGCCGGCGTGCTGGCATTACGCGGGCTGCCGGTCGCGCAGTATCCCTCTGTTGCGCCGCCTGCGCTGGCCGTCACCGTCACCTATCCCGGTGCCTCGGCACAGGTGATCGAAGAGACCGTGGTCTCCCTGCTGGAGCAGGAGATGAACGGCATCGACAATCTGCTCTATATGGAATCCGCCGCCGAGCTGGGGCGCGGCAGCATCACCCTGACTTTCAATACCGGCACAGATCTCGACCTGGCCTCGGTGGAAGCACAGAACCGTGTCAAGCGCGCCGAGATCCGTCTGCCGGAAGAGGTGCGCCGCATGGGCATCCGCGTGGCGAAATCGGCACGCAACTACGTGATGATCGTGGCGCTCATCTCGCCCGACAAGAGCCTGGACAACGTCGCGCTCGGCAGCTACGTCAGTGCCAATGTGCTGGACAGTGTGCAGCGCGTGCCGGGCGTGGGCGAGGCCCTGCTTTTCGGCACCGAATATTCGATGCGTCTGTGGCTGAAGCCGGAGAAGCTGCAAGCCTACGGCGTGTCACCCGCCGATGTGTCCAAGGCGGTGCGGGCACAGAACTCGGAACTGGCTGTTGGCGAACTGGGGCAACTGCCCTCCGCCCCCGGCCAGGAGATGAATGCGGTGATCGTCACCCGCAGCCGTCTTTCCACGCCGGAGGAATTCGGCAACATCGTGGTGCGCACCAACTCCGACGGTTCCGCCCTGCGCGTGAAAGACATCGCCCGTGTCGAACTGGGCGCGCAGGACTATTCCACGGCGGCGCGCATCGACGGTCAGCCCACCGCAGCCATCGCTATCCGCCTGACGCCCGATGCCAACGCGCTGGACACCGTAAAGGCGGTCAAGGCGCGCATGACCGAACTGGCGAAGTTCTTCCCGCAGGGGATCGACTGGGTGGTGCCTTATGACACTTCCAAGTTCATAGAGATCTCCATCCAGGAGGTGCTGAAGAGTCTGGCCGAAGCGCTGCTGCTGGTGTTCCTGGTGATGTACCTGTTCCTCGGCAACCTGCGCGCCACGCTGATCCCCACCATCGTCATCCCCATCGCGCTGGTCGGCGCACTGGTCGGCCTGTATCTACTCGGTTATTCCATCAACGTGCTAACGCTGTTCGCGATGGTGCTCGCCATCGGTATCGTGGTGGACGATGCCATCGTGGTGGTGGAGAACGTCGAACGCATCATGAGCACCGAGAACCTGCCGCCGCGTGAAGCCACGCGCAAGGCGATGGACCAGATCATCGGTGCCATCATCGCCATCACGCTGGTGCTGTCGGCCGTGTTCATCCCCATGTCGCTGTTCCCCGGATCGACCGGCGCGATCTACCGCCAGTTCGCGGTGACGCTGGTGCTGACCATGGGCTTCTCGGCGCTGATGGCGCTAACGCTCACGCCCGCACTCTGTGCCTCGCTGCTCAAACACACACCGGGCAAGGACGATCTGGTGCCACGTTCCGGACCGCTACACTGGTTCCATGACGCCTTCGCCAGATTGAGCGCCCGCTATGTCGGCGTGGTCGGCAAGATCGTGCGCAAAGCTGCGCGCTATCTGCTGGTGTACGCCGCCATCCTCGTGGCCGTGGGCTGGATGTTCAGCAAGCTGCCCGGCAGCTTCCTGCCTTCCGAGGACCAGGGTTACTTCGTCAGCGTGATCCAGTTGCCGGCCGGCGCCACCCGTGAACGCACACTGGATGTGCTGACACAGGTCGAACAGTATTACCTCGGGCTGAAGGAAGTCGAACACGTGATCGGCGTGGCCGGATTCTCCTTCTTCGGTCGCGGCCAGAATGCCGCCATCACCTTCGTGCGCCTGAAGGACTGGAGCGTACGTCCGGGCAAGGAGAGCGGCGCATCAGCGCTGGCGCAGAAAGCCAATATGATGCTGTTCCGCATCAAGCAGGCGATGATCTTCGCCATCAACCCGCCCCCCATCCCCGAGCTGGCGGCAGCGGGCGGTTTCGACTTCCGCCTGCAGGACCGTGGCGGTCTGGGCCGCGACAAGTTGCTGGAGGCGCGCAACATGGCGCTGGGCATGGCGATGCAGAACCCGGTGCTGGCCGGTGTGCGTCCTGAAGGTCAGGAAGCCGGGCCGCAACTGTTCCTCGATGTGGATCGCATCAAAGCCGAGGCGCTGGGCGTGTCCATCACCGACCTGAATGAGACACTGCAATCGCTGTTGGGCACGGTGTACATCAACGACTTCGTGCGTCAGGGCCGTGTGTTGCGCGTGCAGATGCAGGCCGAAGCCGATACCCGTCGCACCCCGGACGACATCCTCAACATCTCT
The DNA here is from genome assembly GCA_018819205.1 of Gammaproteobacteria bacterium. Classification (GTDB taxonomy): domain Bacteria; phylum Pseudomonadota; class Gammaproteobacteria; order Burkholderiales; family Gallionellaceae; genus Sideroxyarcus. The sequence goes on along the minus strand of JAHJQE010000033.1, from coordinate 15,538 downwards.
GTGCGCAACAAGCAGGGCGGCATGGTGCCCTTGTCCACCATCGCCAAGGCGAGCTGGATCAGCGGTTCGCCCAAGCTGGACCGCTACAACGGCCTGCCCGCGATGAAGATCGCCGGTGGCCCCGCACCCGGTCGCAGTTCCGGTGAGGCCATGCAGGCGATGCAGGAGATCGCCGCCAAGCTGCCGCCGGGCTTCGGCTTCGAGTGGTCTGGGACGGCACGCGAGGAAGAACAGTCCGGCGCGCAGTCCACGCTGCTGTTCGTTGTCTCCATCGTGGTGGTGTTCCTGTGTCTGGCCGCGCTGTACGAGAGCTGGTCCATACCGTTCGCGGTGATGCTGGCCGTGCCGCTGGGCGTGTTCGGCGCACTGCTGGCGGTGACGCTACGTGACCTGCCGAACGACGTGTACTTCAAGGGCGGCCTGATCGCCATCATCGGCCTGTCATCCAAGAACGCGATCCTGATCATCGAGTTCGCGCGCAAGCTGCAGGACGAAGGTATGACTTTGATCGACGCCACGCTGGAAGCCTGCCGCCTGCGCTTCCGCCCCATCCTGATGACCTCGTTCGCCTTCATGGCCGGCGTGCTGCCGCTCGCCCTCTCCACCGGCGCGGGTGCACAGAGTCGCCACGCCATCGGTACCGGCGTGATCGGCGGCATGCTCACCGCCACGCTGTTCGCCGTGTTCCTGGTGCCGGTGTTCTTCGTCATCGTGCGCCACTTCTTCCCGGGCCATACTCGCAAACACGTCGATTAAATCAGACCGCCATAGTGCGGTGGCATACACTGCACTGAAACGATGCGCCAGTTCATTATTCAAGCGCGTCGTTCCGATGGCAGAGCACCCTCTTTGAAGGGATTTGCAGCAATGAGAACACTGGTTAACCCATCTCGCTTCTTTCGGTGCTGCAGTGCTGCACTCCTGACCATTTTCTTTGCCGCGTCCAGTGCAACTTCTGTTGCGTCTGAAATCCCGGATGCGCACACCCCGGGGGATGCGACACAGGTGGTAACTGTCCCACCCGCCCCACATATTCAACCCGCAGGCGGGGTGGTTCTTGAACGTAACATCGCGATATTTGCCGGCAGTGCCCAGCTTGCCGATGCACGCATCACGACCACCTATCAATGTCTGATTTGCACATTGACGCGTGGCAGTCAGGATTTTCAGTTTGAGACAGGCTCGCTCTCCGGGATCCGTGCCGAGCTGTGGGGGCAATATTTTGGGGCGGCATTCGAATTGAGCTCGACCAGTAACATCCCTTCCGTGATCCATGCGAACGGTGCCTCGGCCACCATAGGTTTGAACTCCGTGTCCATCATCCCGATGCTGAGGATGCCTTTCTTCGTCACGGATTCCGCACCCGGTGGCAGACTCAACCTGTATGGCGGACTGGGGCTGGATTTCATCTCCTGGATCAGTCTGGAGATCTCCATGCCGGGACAACCGCCGCTTTCTGCGCATCTTTCCGGCCGCTATAACAATGCCTCTCCGGGCACCCTGATGCTGGCAGGCGCTTCCTGGAGTTACGCACACTGGATCATCTTTGCAGAATACCGCTCTCTTGAGACCCGGATCACTTATGACGGCGCGATCGACAACTTCGGCTTGGCACCCGTCAGGACAGCCGATATCCCTATCCACATGACCCAGACGATCGCCGGGATCAAATACCGATTTTGAGCGATCGCGGTTCGATGGTAACTTCTGCCATCTATTTCGTTAACCAGCTCCATTTTTCGGACACTCGCACATGGAAATCACCCTCACCCGCCCCGACGACTGGCACCTGCACCTGCGCGACAACGAACTGATGGCCTCAGTCCTGCCCGACACCGCGCGCCAGTTCGCCCGCGCCATCGTCATGCCCAACCTGCGCCCGCCGGTCACCACCACCGAGCAGGCCGTGGCCTACCGCGAGCGGATTTTGAAAGCATTGCCCGCAGGCATGAAGTTCGAGCCGCTGATGACGCTGTACCTCACCGACATCACCAGCGCGGAAGAGATCAACAAAGCCAAGGCCAGTGGTGTAGTACATGCAGTGAAGCTGTATCCGGCCGGTGCCACCACCAACTCCGACGCGGGCGTGACCGACCTGCGCAAGACCTATGCCGCGCTGGAAGCCTTGCAAGCCTGCGGCATGCCGCTGCTGGTGCATGGTGAAGTGACCAGTCCCGACATCGACATCTTCGACCGCGAAGCCGTGTTCATCGAACGCGTGATGCAACCACTACTGAAAGATCTGCCCGAGCTGCGCGTGGTGTTCGAACACATCACCACCAAAGATGCCGCCGAGTTCGTGATGAGTGCGCCGGACAACATCGCCGCTACCCTCACGCCGCAACACCTGCTCTACAACCGCAACGCCATGCTGGTCGGTGGCATCCGCCCGCACTACTACTGCCTGCCAATATTGAAACGTGAGACGCACCGCGAGGCACTGGTGAAAGCCGCCACCGGCGGCAGCAAGAAATTCTTCCTCGGCACCGACAGCGCCCCGCACGCCCAGCACACCAAAGAGAACGCCTGCGGCTGCGCCGGCTGCTATTCAGCGCATTCCGCCATTGAGCTGTATGCCGAAGCGTTTGAGAGCGCAGGCGCGCTGGACAAGCTGGAAGGGTTCGCGAGTTTCTATGGGGCGGATTACTACGGCCTGCCGCGCAACACCGAAAAGGTCACGTTGCGTAAGGAGGAGTGGGAGATGCCTGCGTCGGTTGGGTTCGGCGAGCATCGGCTGGTGCCGCTGAAGGCTGGTGAGAAGATGAAGTGGAAGTTGGTGATGAAATGACTTGGCAGCCCTTGTTGGTTTTTTCAAGGATATTTACTTTGCTTTAGGCCTCGCTTGAAGACACCATGACCTTCTTCGCAATGAGATCGCCTCGTGACATGTTTGCTAAAGCGCAGCGTGAACATTTGCGCCTAATGAAGGTGTTTGATATCGACAATCTCTTCAACTTTTTTGTGACTGCATACCACATTAAAGACTACGTTTTACATGATGGGCGAATCAAGCAAGTGGCACTTGAAGAGTTTCTTTCAGATCAAGATATGCGCGATTGTCGTGATCTTTGTGATAAAGGGAAGCACCTCGTGCTCTCAAAGCGAAGCGATCCTCAAACAACACATATTCATTATTCAGGATGTTTGGGTGGCGCACCCTTAGGTGCAGTACCTCTAGGAAGTAGTGTAGATAACTGGATTTTGACAACCGAAGAAAGATCGATTGACGTACAAGTATTGGCAAATAGCGTCATCAATAAGTGGGCATCTTTTCTTGAAGCTAATGGTCTTTAAGTTATAGCTAAAATTTGAATTAACCCCATGAACCAACTATTCACTCCCTACCCCCTCGGCAAGCTGCAACTCCCCAACCGCATCGTCATTCCGCCGATGTGCCAATACTCGGCTGCGGACGGCAATGCGACGGACTGGCATGTGATGCACTATGGCAACCTGTCACATTCGGGCGCGGGCTTGCTGATCATCGAGGCGACGGCGGTCTCACCTGAGGGACGCATTTCGTTCGCCGACCTCGGCCTGTGGTCGGATGAGAATGCGGCAGCTTTGCAGCGCGTGCTGGATGCGGTGCGCCAGTATTCTTCCATGCCCATCGCCATCCAGTTGGCGCATGCCGGTCGCAAGGCGTCATGTGACCTGGCATGGAAAGGCGGCAAGCAACTTGGACTGGATGCAGGCGGCTGGCAGACGGTGGCGCCTTCCGCTTCCTCATTCAATGCGACAGATCGCCCGGCGCAGGCGCTGGACGAGGCGGGTATGCAGCGCGTCAAGGAGGCATGGGTGGCTGCTGCGCAACGCGCGCAGCGCATCGGCATCGATGCCATCGAGGTACATGCGGCACACGGTTATCTGTTGCATGAGTTCCTTTCGCCGCTGACTAACACGCGCACCGACGAGTACGGCGGTTCGCTGGAGAACCGCATGCGCTTCCCGTTGGCGGTGTATGACTCGGTGCGCACGGCGGTGCCGGACATGACGGTGGGCATCCGCATCTCGGCCACCGACTGGGTGGGGGGCGGCTGGGACATCGAGCAGAGCGTGGCCTTCGCGCAGGAGCTGAAACAGCGCGGCTGCGATTACATCCATGTATCGAGCGGCGGATTGTCTCCGCAGCAGCAGGTCGAGGCCGGGCCGGATTTTCAGGTGCCGTTCGCGGAACGTATCCGCCGTGAAACGGATCTGCCGACCATCGCGGTGGGGCTGATCACCGAACCGGAGCAGGCCGAAGCCATCGTCGCCGAGGGGCGCGCCGATATGGTGGCGGTGGGACGTGGCATGCTCTACGACCCGCGCTGGCCCTGGCATACAGCGGCGAAACTGGGTGCGCAGGTCGACGCCCCGCCACAATACTGGCGCGGCCCGCCGAACGGCCCTGCGCTGTTCAGTAACTCGAAAAAGTGCTGATCCATTGGAGCGTACATGACTACATCCAGTTATCTCGACACCTCTCCCGTCATCGGCGAGCGCGTCTATCTCCATCCTTCGTGCCAGGTCATCGGCGATGTGAAGGTGGGCGATGAGAGCTCGGTCTGGTGCAACACGGTACTGCGCGGCGATGTGAACCGCATCGTGATCGGGCGCGGCTCGAACGTGCAGGACCTGACCATGGGCCATGTGTCGCACAAGACGGCGGAGAAGCCTGACGGCTCGCCATTGATCATCGGCGACTATGTGACGGTGGGGCATTCGGTGATCTTGCACGGCTGCCGCATCGGCAACGAATGCCTGATCGGCATGGGTTCCATCATCATGGACGATGTGGTGATCCCAGATCATGTGATGGTCGGCGCGGGCAGTCTCATCTCGCCGGGCAAGACGCTGGAGAGCGGCATGCTCTACATGGGGCGTCCGGCCAAGGCGATCCGCACGCTGACGGAAGAGGAGATCAAATATCTGCGCTATTCCGCCGAGCATTACATGCGGGTGAAGGACAATTACCTTAAAGGCGGTGCTTCCTGAGATGTTCAGCGACGAAATTGGATACAGGACAGGGCGTGAACTCGAACTGGAGATCGAACGCAAATGCCTGATCATGCAGGTGGACTGCAACGATGAGGTGTCCGTGCAGACATTTGTGCACGATGTGCTGAGTCATCTCGATAGCTATGGCAAGGCAGCGGCAGAAGGCGACATGCAGGCGCGCGTCAAGATCGAGCTGTATGGCATGGCGATGTTGATGCACAAGGAAAACACCGCTACATTCGGACCGGGCTATATGACGCAGCTCGATGCCCTGTCGGAGCACGAATTCGGCTGGGTGAAGCTCGCCCGGGCCATCTGGAACGAACTGGAAAGACGTGATTCGATGAACAGTGTAAGGAAAGAACAGCTATGAAGATGGATGACAGCGAGAAGCTGCTGCGCGGCCAGATCAACCTTGAGACAGCGCAGATCGCGTGGCGCGAACTGCAACGCTTCTTCGCCAGCGGCGCGACGATCTTCGTCGGCCCGGAACTCGATCTGGTCGAGGTGGCCTATCAGATCGCACAGGACAATGCGGCACAGGTCGCAGAGTGGATGGAGCACGCACAGATCACCCGCGTGACCGATGAACAGGCGTTGGCCTGGCATGAAGCCGACACCATCGTGTGGGCCGTGGTCGCAAGACCTTACGTGTTAATACAGGAGAACCGCCATGTATCACATAGTTGATAGTGAAAAGACTTTCGAACAGGCCTCCGCCGACCTGGAAGCGTCCGTGAAGAAGCACGGCTTCGGCGTGCTGCATGTGCATGACATCGGCAATACGCTGCGCGGCAAAGGCGTGGCGTTCGATCCGCAATGCAGGGTGTTCGAGGTGTGCAATCCGGTGCAGGCATCCAAGGTGATGGCGGCGGACATGCGCCTGAACATGGCCCTGCCCTGCCGCATTTCGGTCTACACCGAAGGCGGCAAGACCCACATCGGCATGATCAAACCGGCCGCCATCCTCGCTTCGCTGTCGCAGGATCCCGCGCTTGCCGTGGTCGCACAGGAAGTCGAACAGAAGACCATGCAGATGATCGACGAAGCGAAGTAGGCTGCTACTTCACTTTCTTCAAAGCCGCCTCGATGCGGTCGCTCAGGGTCTTCAGGATCTTGATGCGTGCGAAGTTCTTGTCGTTGGCCTCGACCAGTGTCCAGGGTGCGACCTCGGTGCTGGTCCTGTCCACCATGTCACACACGGCATGTTCGTAGTCTTCCCATTTCTCGCGGTTGCGCCAGTCCTCTTCAGTTATCTTGAAGCGCTTGAAGCCGATCTTCTCGCGCTCCTTGAAGCGGCGCAGCTGCTCTTCCTTGCTGATCGCCAGCCAGAACTTGACCACGATGATGTTGTGGCGCACGAGCTGCGATTCGAAATCGTTGATCTCGCTGTAGGCACGCATCCAGTCAGCTTCCGAACAGAACTTCTCGACACGCTCGACCAGCACCCGGCCATACCATGAGCGGTCGAAGATGGTGAGCCGACCGCGCCGCGGCACATGCCGCCAGAAACGCCACAAATAAGGCTGGGCGCGTTCTTCTTCGGTCGGCGCGGCGATGGGGATGATGTTGTACTGACGCGCATCCAGCGCACTGGTGATACGACGCACCGCACCACCCTTGCCAGCGGCATCATTGCCCTCGAACATGGCGACGACCGTAAGCCTCTTGAACTTGGGCGAACGTGTCAGGATGGCAAGCTTGCCCTGGTATTTTTCCAGCTCGGTCTCGTATTTTTTCTTTTCCAGCTTTTGTTTCAAGTCCAGTGTCTTCAATACGTTCAGCTGATCGATCGAAGGCATGGGTGGTGGTGCAGTGACTTCTGCCACTTTCTTGGCGGGCTGCTTCATCCGCTTGAGGAGTGCATCGAGGATGATTTTGCCGACGGTCAGGCCGCGATAGCGCGGGTCGTAGCCTTCGACGAGGGTCCACGGCGCATCGGCCGTGCTGGTATGACGGATCACTCTTTCGTTCACTGTGTTGAACTTGTCGTACATCGTGTAGTGCTCCCAGTCGCGTTTGGTCACGCGCCAGCGGGTCTTGGGGTCCTTCTCCAGTGACTTGAGGCGCTTCTGCTGTTTGTCCTTGGACAGGTGCATCCAGAACTTGAGTACCAGCGCACCCTCGTCCACCAGCATCTTCTCCAGCCGCTTGGCGCGCTCCAGACTCTGGTCCAGATCGGCGTTCTTGGTCACGCCGCGCACGCGGTTGAGGATGGGCCAGGTGTACCAGGAACCGAGGAAGATGCCGATGCGCCCCTTAGGTGGCAGCTCGCGCCAGAAGCGCCACATCATGGGGCGGTCGAGTTCTTCATCGGATGGCTCGCCCATGCCGTGCGTCTGCAGGAAGCGCGGGTCCATCCATTCATTGAGCAGATTGACGGTCTCGCCCCGCCCTGCGCCGTCCACACCGCCGATCAGGATGACGACCGGAAACTTGGCCAGTTTGGCAAGATCCATCTGCGCTTCCAGCAACGCTTCGCGCAGCTTGGGCACTTCGGCGTCATAGGTGGCTTTGTCTATCTTGTGTCCGAGTTCAGCTGATTCAAACATGATCCTCTCCCTATTGGTTACAAGCTATCGGGTGCGATGGCCAATTTCAGATTGGTCTGGAAATCGCCTTCATTCGCTTTACGAACCAGCCACCACACCGCACCTTTCTTGATGCTATAGCCGGCACTGGAATCGGACAGCAACATGGCGGCGATCTGGCCCAGTGTAGGCTGATGGCCCACGACCAGCACCGCGCCATCTCCATCCGGCCAACCGACAGCGTCCAGCACCGTCTGCGGGCTGGCAGAAGTGCCTAATGCTTCATCCGTGATGTAGTGTTTGGTGAGTGCGAGTGCGGTCTGTTGGGTACGCTTGGCGGGGCTTACCAGGATGCGTGTGTGTTCAGGTAATCTGGCACGCAGGAAAGTGGCCATCTTGTCGGCTTGCTTGCGCCCCTTACCGGTCAGTTCGCGTTCAAGATCGGGCATTCCGTCTTCTGCCTCGGCGTGCCGCCAAAGTATCAGTTCCATGCCGACTCTCCCGCAAATATTACAATCGTGTCAGCAGGATATACCGTCTATACTGTTTTTGCCATCACCAACTGGAGGCTTAAATATGGTCACATCCGAGTCAAAGAAAGCAGTACCCGTTGCACGCAAGACCACTGCACGCAAACCTGCCAGCACAGCGGCAAAACCCGCTGCCAAATCTGAAAAAAAGTCCGCCGCTCCCAAGAAGGTGAAGGTGGTGCGCGACAGCTTCAGCATGCCGCAGGATGATTACGCGCTGATTGCGAAGTTGAAAGAGAAGGCGCTTGCCTCAGGCATGCAAGTGAAGAAGAGTGCGCTGTTGCGTGCCGGGCTGCAGTTGCTGGACAAGAGCAGCGCGCTGCAGTTGAAGCGCGTACTCTCGAGCTTGACGCCGATCAAGACCGGCCGGCCGAAGAAACACTAGGCTGTTTCGTCGCTCGGAGTCGGCATCTGCCCCAGCAGGGCTGCCAGCTCGACCTGGGCGTTGACCGATTTGCTGCGATTCGGTTTCTTGCGATGCCAGAAACCGTTGCAGTCCATCTCCCATGCCTGATGGTTGTCCTTCAGGTAGATGTTCAGCCCTTCATCCAGCACGCGCTTCTTCAGCTTCTTATCCAGGATGGGGAAGCAAGCCTCGATACGGCGGAAAAAGTTGCGATCCATCCAGTCGGCGCTGGCCAGATAGATGTCTTCCTTGCCGCCGTTGCGGAAGTAGAAGATGCGGGTGTGTTCCAGGAATCGCCCGATGATGGAGCGCACGCGGATATTCTCCGACAGTCCTTTCACACCGGGCCGCAAGGCACACACGCCGCGCACGATGAGGTCGACCTTGACCCCTGCCTGGGAGGCCTCGTACAGCGTGTTGATGGTCTCCGGCTCCAGCAGCGCATTCATCTTGGCGATGACATGTGCGGGCTTGCCCGCTTGGGCCAGCGCGATCTCGTTGCGGATGGATTCCAGCACCTTGCTGTGCAGGGTGAACGGGGATTGCCACAGGTGTTTCAGCTTGCTCGCCTTGCCCAGTCCCGTGAGCTGAACGAACACCTCGTTCACGTCGGCACACACTTCCTCGTTGCAGGTGAACATACCGAAATCGGTATACAGACGCGCCGTACGCGGATGGTAGTTGCCGGTTCCCAGATGCACATAGCGACGCAGCCCGCCTTCTTCACGACGCACCACCATCAACATCTTGGCGTGTGTCTTGTGGCCGACCACACCGTACACGACATGCGCACCGACCTGCTCCAGCCGCGAGGCCCACGTGATGTTGGCCTCTTCGTCGAAACGCGCCAGTAACTCGACCACCACCGTGACTTCCTTGCCGCGCTTGGCCGCTGCGATCAATGCGTCCATCAGTTCGGAATCGGTACCGGTCCGATATACGGTTTGCTTGATCGCGACCACATCGGGATCGGCGGCGGCTTGCTGGATGAAATCGATGACCGGACGGAAAGATTGGTAGGGATGGTGCAGTAACACATCCCCCTTGCGGATCACCTTGAACATGTCCGCACCCTTCTTTTTCAGCAGGGGCGGCATACCGGGCACGAACGGCGGGAACTTGAGATCGGGCCTGTCCACCTTGTCGGGGATGCCCATCAGGCGCACCAGATTCACCGGGCCATGCACGCGATACAGGTCGTCGCTGTTCAGCTCGAACTGCTGCAACAGGAAATCCGCAAGTTCGGGCGGGCAGTTGTCGGCCACTTCCAGCCGCACCGCATCGCCGAAATGGCGCTGCGGCAATTCCCCCTGCAGGCTGATGCGCAGGTTCTTCACTTCTTCTTCGTCCACGAACAGGTCGCTGTTGCGCGTGACGCGGAACTGGTAGCAGCCCTTCACTTCCATGCCGGAGAACAGTTCGCCCACGTGCGCGTGCAGGATGGACGACAGGAACACGAAACCGTGTGGGCAGCCTGCGATCTCGGGCGGCATGAGGATGGCGCGCGGCAACACGCGCGGTGCCTGCACGATGGCCTTGGCGGAATTGCGGCCGAAGGCATCCTTGCCCTGCAGTTCGACGGCGAAGTTCAAACTCTTGTTGAGTACGCGCGGGAAGGGATGCGCCGGATCGAGTCCGATCGGCGTCAGCACCGGCATCACTTCGCGCAGGAAGAAATCCTTCACCCATGCTTTTTGTTCTTCGTTCCAGTGCGTGCGGCGCAAGAACTTGATGCCCTGCGCGGCCAGCGCAGGGACCAGTTCTTCGTTGAACAGCTGGTACTGGCGCGCGATCAGCTGGTGCGTGGGATCGAACAGCCGCTTGAGGATCTGGGATGCTTCCAGTCCGTCGGCGCCTGCGGCGATACCGCCCAGCTTGACCTGTTCTTTCAGGCCGGCGACGCGGATCTCGAAGAACTCGTCCAGATTGCTGCTGACGATGCACAGGTACTTGAGGCGTTCCAGAAGTTGCACCGCGGGATCTTCCGCCTGTGCCAATACGCGCCGGTTGAACTCGAGCAGACCGAGTTCACGATTGAGGAAGTTCTGCGCTGTATAGGTCTTGGCCAATCTCAGCTTTTTGGCGGCACGTAACCCGATGGCATCTGCGCCTCCGCCCCGAAGAAGTAGTTCTCCATCTGCTGGGCCAGATACTGGCGTGCCTTGATGTCCGCCAGATTGAGTCGGTTCTCGTTCACCAGCATGGTCTGGAACTTGATCCAGCCCTGCCAGGCCTCCTTGGACACGTTGTCGAATATGCGTTGTCCCAGCGGGCCTGGGTAGGTCGGGCGCTCCAGACCTTCCGCTTCGCGGCCCAGTTTCACGCATTGCACCATTCTTGTCATTGCTGTTCTCCATAACCGGTTGATGATAGGCGCGCAATGTTACACGCCGATGAAATGCAGAACCTCATTTCAGGTTCTTCACGAAAACTTTGGATCGACGCTGGTAGTTGTACAGCGCCTTCTTTTCCTTGGGCAGCTGGTTGACCTCTGCCTCCTTGAAGCCGCGCTCGATGAACCAGTGCGCGGTGCGCGTGGTCAGCACGAACAGCTTCTTCATGCCCTGACTTATCGCCAGCGCGCTCATGTGGTTCAGGATGGCCTCGCCGTAGCCATGGTCACGATACTGGCTGTCAACTGCCAGACAGGCCAGTTCGGCAGAGGCCTCGTTGGGGAACGGATACAGTGCGGCACAGCCGATGATGCGGTGGTCATGTTCCAATATTTCGAAGCGCGCGATCTCCCGCTCGAGCAGTTCGCGCGAGCGCCGCACCAGAATGCCTTCCTCCTCCAGTGGCCGCAGCAATTGCAGGATGCCGCCCACATCCTCGATGGTCGCGGCACGCAAGGTATTGAGCGTGGATTCGACCACCATTGTGCCGATGCCGACGTCGCTGAACAGTTCCTGTAGCACCGCTCCGTCCACATGGCGGCTGACCAGGTGCGTGCGTGCCACGCCCGCCTCGCAGGCGCGCACTGCGCAAGGCAGGAACAGGCCTATGTCATCCGGCAGTTTGCGCTTGCCGGACAGGATGGCTTGTGCCTGAGTGATGGTCAGTTCCTTCAGCAGTCCGCCCTTCCTGTCCTGCACGCCGTCCGTGTCCATCAGGAACACCAGCTTGTCGGCATCCAGCGCGATGGCGGTTGCGGTGGCAACATCTTCCAGTGTGAGATTGAACACTTCACCAGTGGGCGAGTATCCCAACGGCGACAGCAGCACCACCTCGCCGAATTCCATGCGGTCGTTCATGGCAGCCACATCGACTTTGCGCACGTTGCCGGTGTGCATCAGGTCGACGCCGTTGATCACGCCAAGCGGCTGCGCGGTGATGAAGTTGCCGCCCGCCACGCGGATATCGGCATTGGCCATGGGCGAATTGGCGAGCCCCATGGACAGCAGCGCCTCGATCTCAACCCGCACGCGTCCAACCGCCTCCTTCACGCACACCATGGTCTCGGCATCGGTCATGCGCACGCCGTGGTGGTAGGTATCTTCCAGTTTGTTCTTGGCCAGATGCTGTTCGATCTGCGGACGGGCACCATGCACCAGCACCAGCCGGATGCCCAATGCCGCCAGCAGATTGAAATCGTGCGTCAGTTCGACGAACTTGCCGTCCGCTACCACTTCGCCGCCGAATGCGATGACGAAAGTCTTGCCGCGGAAGGCATTGATGTAAGGTGCGACCGAACGGAACCAGTTGACGAACTCGGTGGACTGGAATGGCATGGCTATCGATTCGGGAGAAGTTGGCAACGCTTGTAATTAGACACCCAGAACGAAAAAATTGCCATTTGTCACTCAGCCCAGGAGCTGAGGTTCAGCCTGATGCAGAACCTGCCGTTTCAAGCTCAGGACTCATCCAGTAACTTACCTGCGATGGCCCAGTTCTCGTCGGGGAGTTCGTCGAATGCTATGTAGGTGTACGACGCCGGTTTGTGTGCGATGCGCTCCAGCGTGTCGGTGATCTCGGCGGCGATCCTGGCCTTTTGTTCTCTGCTCAGTTCGCCCGCGATGCGGATGTTCACATAAGGCATGTCGCTTCCTTGTAATGTATAGGTTCGCGGTAAAGGGCGCATAAATTGCGACCTTCATGTTTGATTTTTATGTCTTGCTTCATCTGCCGACGTTGATGATGCCCTTAAAATCATAAGGTACGACGATGGATTGCACCTTGCCCTCTCTCACGCCTTCGGCAATATCCTGCAAGGCCTTGGCCTCCATATAGCGCACGTTCTGGCTGTTGCTACTGAGCAAAGATAGGCGCTCTGCCTCTTTGCGTGCGATATCCACTTCGACCTGCTTGGCTTTCAGGTTATTTTGCGCAGTAATGACAGCATTGGCAGAAGCAATGATGTTCGCTGCAGGTTGAATGTTGCGCACCTGTACTTTGGTGATGTTCAGTGCTGAAGCCAGCTTCTCATCGGCCAGCGCGGCAGTGATGTATTTCGCCGTATCAGCCTCAATCTCGGCACGGGCCGAAATTGTCTTCAGCGCATCATGCGTAGCAGCTGCCTTGTAGGCAGCACTACGCGCCACTGTGGTCAGGTAGTTGTACATCAGGATAATGTCATTGCTTTCGTCACGCGCATGAAATGCGCGGCTCTTGGTCGTATACAGCTCGCCCACGGCAGCAGGGTTTATGCTGTAAATAACGGTGATGTCCATATCCTGCAAGGTGGAGTTATCCGCCGTCTGCGGATGCATGTCATCCAGTGTTAGCGCGATGTCGCGCACCGGGAACGTCAGCACGCTGCCAACCAGCGTCTGGTTGAACGTGCCGGGCAACAATTCATTGGTATTCACCTGTTTGTCGAAGCCGACACGCAAGCCAACTTCACCCGTTTCGATACGTTCGCAACCCGATACTGTTACCGCCACCAGCAACAACAAAATAATACGTCTCATATTCGAAGCCTCCTCAAAACAGATAGACAATCAACATAACCAGACACAACGCCAACGTGGCTGTGACTAAACCGTAGGCGATGCAACGCAACAGAGTCAGCCTTTCCCGTTTGCTCATTTTGCCAAATATATAGAAACCCGAAGTAACAGCGAGCCAGACCAGAACGTAAAACAGTATTCCACGAACCATTTGCACTCCTTCTCTGCTAATTGATATGCATGCGCATTATCGCCGGGGCCCGTCTTTTCAGTTGAAATCTCCCCACAGGGTCTGGATGGCGGTGATGCCGGCCATGGCCGCCGTCTCGGTGCGCAATACGCGCGGTCCGAGCAGGATGGGAGCGAAGCCGACCTGCTGCGCGACGTTGGCTTCGTCCGTGGTGAAACCGCCCTCTGGTCCGATCAGCAGGGTCACGCGCGCCTGCGGTTTGACCTGCGCTTTCAAGGCACAGGCGCCGCCCGGCATAAGGATGAACTTGCTGCCACTTTGCGCGCGCGTGGCTTGCAGCCATTCCGCCATCCCCACGGGGGGGAGCATGCGCGGCAGATCGTTGCGGCCACATTGCTCGCAGGCCGAGACGATGACGTTCTGCCAGTGCTGTGCGCGCTTCTCGGCACGGGCCCCGGACAGTTTCGCCACGCTGCGCTGGGCCTGGATGGGCACGATCTCGCTCGCCCCCAGCTCCGTGGCTTTCTGTATCACCCAGTCCATCTTCTCGCTGCTGCACATGGATTGTGCCAGCACGATCTGCAGTTCGCTGCTCTGCTGCTGGACCATGCATGTCTGCAGATTCCCGAGCATCACTTGCTTGCCGCTGATGCTGTTGATGGTGGCATCGAGTGCGTTGCCCAGTCCGTCGAATATCTGCACCGCATCGCCGGCCCGCAGGCGTAATACACGGCTGGCGTGGTGGGCGGCCTCAGGTGGCAGTTCGCAGTGGTTGTTTTGCGGTAGCGGCGGCGGACAATAGAATCTGGGGGCTGACATGGTGAACCGTAGGCATCTGAATGGCCGTGATAATATAACGCCGCAAAAAATCACGCTGTTCATCAGGAGGAAGTTTCATGGTCAGTCTGCAACCCCCATTGTGCGATTTCGGCTGGAGGGCACGTCCGTTCGATCTGCTGGGCGTGGACGGCAAGCGCCACACGCTGGAAAGCGCAACAGGACCCAACGGCCTGCTGGTGATGTTCATCTGCAACCACTGCCCCTACGTCAAATCCATCCGCGAGCGCATCATCCGCGATGTGCGCGAACTGCAACAGCACGGCATCAACAGCATCGCTATCATGTCCAACGACCCCGCCGACTATGAAGAAGACTCCTTCGAGAACATGAAGAAAGTGGCACAGGAATTCGACTATCCCTTCTCCTATGTGTGGGACGAGACCCAGCAGATCGCTAAAGACTACGGCGCGGTGTGCACGCCTGATTTCTTCGGCTTCAACGCCGATCTGGAACTGCAATACCGTGGCCGTCTGGATGCTTCGCGCAAGGAAGCCGCAGCTGATGCCAGGCGCGATCTGTTCGAGGCGATGCTGCAGGTCGCCCAGACCGGTCAGGGGCCGCGCGAACAGATCGCCAGCATGGGCTGTTCCATCAAATGGAAAGGTGAAGCAGCGTGAAGATCCTCATCCTCGGCGCAGGACAGGTCGGTTCCACCGTCGCCGAAAGTCTGGTCGGCGAGGCGAACGACATCACCATCATCGATTCAGATCCCGAGAAGCTGCGCATTTTGCAGGACAGGCTGGATCTGCGCACCGTGGTCGGTAACGCCGCGCACCCCTCAGTTCTGGAGCAGGCCGGCATCGCTGATGCCGACATGCTGCTGGCAGTGACGCAGAGCGACGAGGTGAATCTGGTCGCTTGCAAGCTGGCCTCCAGCCTTTACAACACCCCGACCCGTATCGCGCGTATCCGCGCCACCGATTATCTGAACCGGCCCGAGATCTTCGAGAAGGATATCTTCAGCGTCGATTTCTCCATCTGCCCCGAACAGATCCTCACCGAATACATCGTCAAGCTGATCGAATTCCCGGAAGCACTGCAAGTGCAGAAGTTCTCGCAGGGCAAGGCTTCGCTGGCTGCAGTGCGCGCTTTCGAGGGCGGGCCGCTGGTCGGACAACCGCTGTCCTTCCTGCGCACCGACATGCCGCAGGTGGAGACACGTGTGGCCGCCATCT
>JAHJQE010000032.1 GCA_018819205.1 Gammaproteobacteria bacterium | reverse complement strand
TTGTGCAACTGTTTCACCTTGATCGGGTTGCGGATGCGCACCGACTGGAAGTGGTCCGGCGCAAAGTACGGGATGCCGGTGAACTGCAGCATCTCGCCTTCGGAGAAGCTGTCACCGATCTGCATGTTGCCGTGGTTGGGCAGACCGATGATGTCGCCCGCGTAGGCCTCTTCCACCTGCTCGCGGCTGGAGGCCATGAAGGTCACCACGCTGGACACCTTGATCTCGCGATTCAGGCGCAAATGCTTGATCTTCATGCCGCGCTCGAAGTGGCCGGAACACACGCGCAGGAAGGCGATGCGGTCACGGTGATTGGCGTCCATGTTGGCCTGGATCTTGAACACGAAGCCGGAGAACGGTTTCTCGTTCGGATCGACCTTGCGCACTGAAGCATCGCGCTGGCGCGGCGCGGGCGCCCAGTCCAGCAAGGCATTCAGGATCTCGCGCACGCCGAAGTTGTTGATGGCCGAGCCGAAGAACACCGGGGTCTGTTTTCCGTCCAGAAAGCGTTGCAGGTCAAATGGATGCGAAGCACCGTGTACCAGCTCCACTTCCATCTTCAGTTGCTCGATCTCCAGCGGGAAGCGTTCGGCCAGGATCGGGTTGTCGATGCCCTTGATGACCTCCACCTCGCCGTCGGCACGTTCCTCGCCCGGTGTGAACAGCAGGATCTCGTCCTTCAGCAGGTGATACACACCGCGGAAGGTCTTGCCCATACCCACCGGCCAGGTCACCGGCGCGCACTGGATCTTCAGCACCGACTCGACTTCGTCCAGCAGTTCCAGCGGATCGCGCACCTCGCGATCCATCTTGTTCATGAAGGTGACGATGGGGGTGTCGCGCATGCGGCACACATCGAGCAACTTGATGGTCTGCGCTTCCACGCCCTTGGCCGCGTCTATCACCATCAATGCCGAGTCCACGGCAGTCAGCACGCGATAGGTGTCTTCCGAGAAGTCCTGGTGGCCCGGGGTATCCAGCAGGTTCACCACATGACCGCGATATTCGAACTGCATCACCGAGGATGCCACCGAGATGCCGCGCTGTTTTTCGATCTCAAGGAAATCGGAAGTCGCGTGACGCCCGCTCTTGCGTGCCTTCACCGCGCCGGCCATCTGGATCGCACCGGAGAACATCAGCAGCTTCTCGGTCAGCGTAGTCTTGCCCGCGTCGGGGTGGGAGATGATGCCGAAGGTGCGGCGGCGCGATACCTCGCGTGCGATCTGCGACTTGGCCGAGGTGCTGCTGGAGGTGCTTACTTCCTGATTCATGGGGGAAAACCTTGGGACTGCGTTGCGAAAGGGCGCAAGTCTAAAGGCTTGCAGCATGAATGTCTAACCTCCTACCTCAGCCGCCCTGCCCTGCTATATCATCCTTACGTCGGCACACGAAAGGCAGCGTCCACCATGTTCAATCTGTTTGGCGGTAAACCTGATCACCCCCTGTACGATCTTGAAGAGACGAAACGCCTCATCGGCGAGCTTCCGAAGGATGAACCGCGCAAGGCGCTGGAGGACATCACCTTCTGGCTGGAATCCATCAAGGAAGCTCCCGGCTTCACGCCCGAACTGCGCAGCGACGTCATCATGCGCGTGGACATCACCGGGCAGATCCTGCAAACGGAATTGCTGCATCGTTACCTAGAAGCACCGCATCTGCGCGACTTTCAGGGGCTGCACCTGTGGAAATGCATACACGCCTTTGCGCAGGCACTCGCCGCCGCCTACAGCGGCAGCCTGGCAGAATATCAGCAGAGCAACAAACATTCGCACGAGCTCATCGAACGCATGCCCTTGATCTGTGTACGCCAACTGCAAGCCGTGGCAGCGCAGATGAAGCTGGAACTGATGCGCTATATCGACATCGATGCCGCGACCTGGGCCACACTGTATGCCGGTTACCGCTTCGCCGAAGAGACTCAATGCACCGAGACCATGGTGCTGGCCTATCCCGGTCATGTCATCCACACCAGCCCGCAGCGTGAGTTGCTGCATGCGCTGGTGATGCACATCTCATCGCCCGAGACACTGGCCGCAGATCAGCTCGAAGTCAGTTACCGCATCGCCGGACGCATGACCAGTTTTTTCGAGATCAGCGATACGCCCGAATCACACTTCACCTACCAGTTCGATCTGGCCTCCAGTACACCGCCGCACCGCACCGAACAGGATCAGCCCGGCTCAAAGTCCACGCGCTTCTTCAGTGCCGCCCAGGCCGTACCGGCATTGCAAAAGATCGTCGCCCAGAACGAGAACGACCCCATCTGGCGCGAGCGCCGTTTCGGCAGCGAATTCACACCCGCAGGCAAGCTCACCGTCCTTAAACACCTGATGAGCTACTGGGCCGCACAGCCGCCGCAGCGCCACATGGAACGGCGCGAGATACACGCCACCATCGAAGTCGCACACAGCTTCCGCATCATCAGCCAGATCGTCACGCACATCGACGCCGGGCACGATGCCGAACAGGATGCCGACGACGCGCGCAAACGTGCAAAGATCGACCTCGTCGCACAAGAAGAGATCGCCTACACCACCGAAACCTGGAACGTCACCGACATGAGTGCCTCCGGACTGGGCGCGATACTCGGCGGCACGCAGGGCGAATGGATCAAGATCGGCGACCTGTGCGCCCTCAAGCCTGCCAACGCGCAGCAATGGTGGGTCGGCATGATCCGCCGCCTGCACACCGACAGCGCAGGCAAGATCCACGTCGGCATCGAGATCCTCACCAAGAAACCCGCCTCGGTGTGGATACGCATACTCGGCAAAGGCGCCGAACGCGTCTCCAACTGGGAAACCAGCTCCGGCTCGTTCGCTTACGACTACCTGCCCGTCATCCTGCTGCCTGACGAACACAACAGCTATCTGCACGCCACCTTACTGATGGAGTCCGGTAGGTTCGTCGTCGACACCCAACACCAAGTGATGATGGGCGAGAAAAGCCGCGACATCAAACTCACTCAGCTATTAGCCGAAGGAGAAGATTTCGAGCAGGTGGGGTTTGAGTGGTTGTGATGCGACTGTAGGTGGTGATGCAAACAGGCAGTTCGTCGGCCATAAGAGACATCAGCTGTTGGCTGAAATGGTTGTCCGTGAAGGCTTAGGGGATGTCTGCTTCTCGCTCAACAGCGGCCGTTTGGATGTTATTGACTAGCTGGCCGCTTCCGATCCAGGCTGTGTGAAAACATCCCTCTCTTGTAATCGTTAAATACCCATCATGCGTTAATGCCAACATGAATGTATGTTGGAGGCTCACAGATGAAACGGTTCATTCAGAGCGAAAATCGGAGTCA
>JAHJQE010000031.1 GCA_018819205.1 Gammaproteobacteria bacterium | reverse complement strand
ATCACAGCCGACCGTGTTCGTGGTGGGCGACCCCAAGCAGTCCATCTACCGTTTCCGCCGCGCCGATGCGCGCCTGTTCAACGTGGCGCGCGAATACCTGCAACAGCATTTCCGCGCCGAGACCTTGGGTAACAGTCTCACGCGCCGCAATTCGCAAGCCGTGGTGGATGCGGTGAACGCGGTGTTCCGAGAGCAACCGGACGGTTTCGAGTTCGTCGAGCACCAGACGCACCAGAAAGAACTGCCCGGTCATGTGCTGGTGCTGCCGCTGGCGGAAGCTGAGCAGATCGAGGAAGCGCCTGCCGGGGGCACGCCTCTGGACTTGCGCGATCCGCTCACCACGCCGCGCGCGGAAGCAGGCGAGGGCGCGCGTCACAATGAGTCCAAACAATTCGCCACGCAATTGCAGACCATCGTCAGCGAATGGTCGGTGAATGCAGAGGGTGCAACACGCCGCGCGACCCATGGTGACATCATGGTGCTGGTGCGCAGCCGCACCCATCTCGCCATCTACGAAGAAGCCCTGCGCGCGCGCCACATCCCCTTCATCAGTTCGCGGCGCGGCGGCTTGCTCGACACATTGGAAGCGGAAGACTTACAGGCGCTGCTGCTGTTCCTCATCACACCGTTCGCCGATCTCGCGCTGGCGCAGGTGTTGCGCACGCCGATCTTTGCCTGTAGCGATGCAGAACTGATGCGCTTGGCATCAAACAGTGCTGAGGATCGCGTACTGAGTACTGGGAATTCTGCGCAGCACTCAGCATTCAACACTCGCCTTTCGTGGTGGCAGCGTCTGCAACAACTGCCTGCTCCCTCGTCTGCCCTGTATCGTGCCACCGGGTTGTTGCATCGCTGGCTGTCGTTGGCAGACAAGCTGCCGGTGCACGACCTGCTGGATCGCATCTATTTCGAGGGTGAGGTAATCGCTCGCTACAGCGCCGCCCTGCCCATCGAGATGCGTGCCAAGGTGACGGCCAATCTGCATGCCTTCATGGAGATCGCGCTCTCTGTGGATGCGGGACGCTATCCCAGCTTGCCGCGTTTCCTGCAGGAGTTGGGCGAACTGCGCGCCAGTGCGGACGATGCGCCGGACGAAGGCAAGCTGGGCGAAGCGGGCGATGCAGTGCGCATCTACACCGTGCACGAATCGAAAGGGCTGGAGGCGCCCATCGTCTGGTTGCTGGATGCGAATGCCGAGCAGAAGAACCGTGACGGCAGCGATGTGCTGCTGGACTGGCCGACGCATGAAGCTCAGCCGCTGCACTTTTCGATGTATGCCGATCAGGCCTCACGCGGCAAGCAACGCCTGCCGCTGTTCGAGCAGGACAACGCTGGACAGGCGCGCGAGGAGATGAATCTGCTCTACGTCGCCATGACCCGCGCACAACAGGCGTTGATCGTCAGCGGCAGCCGGGGCGCACGAGAGACGAAACAACTCACCTGGTATGGCCGTATCGCCACCGTGGCAGGTGAGCAGGAGAATGCACTGCAATCATATTCTCCACTCACACACGCGTGTGCGGGAAGAGAGGGGGATGTGATGGGCATTCCCTTGCCCGTCATCACGCCCACCGGCAAACGCGCCGCGCGCAACACCGTGCAGCAACAGCGCGGTATCTGGCTGCACGCTTTGCTGCAACAGCTGACCGAAGGGCAGGTGGATCCGGCTGTGTTGCAACTGGAGCTCGCCATCCCCGACGAAGAATTCGCCACCATCCTGGAGCATGCGCACCAACTGCTCGCTGCTCCGCAGCTCGCGCGTTTCTTCGACGCCCGGCAATACCGCACTGCATGCAACGAGATGCCCTACATCAACGCCAGGGGCGAACTGAAGCGTATCGACCGTTTGGTGGAGTTCGACGACGAGGTGTGGGTGCTGGACTACAAGCTGGGTGACCCCGAGGATGCGGCACGTTATCGTGCGCAGATGGATGAATACCGGACTGCGATGCAGGCGGTGTATGCCGGACATTCGGTCAGGTGTGCACTGGTGTTTGCGGAGGGTGTGCTGAGTGAGCTGTGATGCTGCTGATCCGGATATGAAGAGTATTTCTCCAGCAGGCGAGGTCCTGTGTCATTGCAGCGGCACGAAGCGGGGGTATATCCAGAACCTGTTCGAGCAAGGCATGGACATTGCAGCCATCTCCCGATGGACCGGTGCACTTTCTGGTTGCGGTGGTTGCGAATGGGACATTGCAGATTTCCTGAAAGTACTCGCCGAGCAACGTGATGTCCGCCCTGGAACATCGCTTGATTGAATGGTGTGGGGCCAGGTTATAAGCGCTGCTTCAGCGAAATCGTAAGCTTGAACCTGGCTACCGCTTCATCACTGACAGACGGTACCGTGGCAAGCACATCCAGCTGTTTCTCCACTCTTTCTTCCGAAGCTGCTGCCTGTGCCACCAGTGCAGCGATCTCCTTGCCCTGGTTGCATATGAAATGCACATCGCCCTCGGCACGCTTCAGGAATTCGGCCTGGAAGTCCTTGAACACCATGTTGATACGCACAGGCTGACGCTGTATGAGGTACATGGCGTAGGCACCGGGTGCGACATCGGCACCTATGCAGAGTGCGCCGAAATACATGGAGCCAAGGTGGTTCTTCGTCCTGCGCCGCAGCGGGATGCGGATGACCATGCGTGCGGGCGTGAGTTCGACGATCGAGATTCCGACGTAGAACAACAGGGGAATCCTTGCCAGGCCGAAGATGCGCAGTTTCCAGGTCTCGCGGATCTCGTCGCTCAGCAGTTTTGCAATCCAGTTCATATTTCGCACTCCACTAATGCTTCCTGTTTCCCTGCAGAATCAGTACGGGCGAATTATGTGGATTTTTACATGGTTTTTATTGGACTCAGCCCATAGAATAGGCGCAATTTTTTGAAGGGTAATATCTTTCATTGAGCTTGCCGTGGATCTGATGGAGGTATGAGATGAGTATCGCGGACTGGCCGGAAGGGGAGCGTCCCCGGGAGAGGTTGTTGCAGTACGGCGCGGCGGCGCTATCCGATGCGGAATTGCTGGCGATATTCCTGCGAACCGGGGTGGTCGGCAAGAGCGCGGTCGATCT
>JAHJQE010000102.1 GCA_018819205.1 Gammaproteobacteria bacterium | reverse complement strand
TAACGGATGTCGAATTAATTATATCAACTAAATAACTACAATTATTTACAAATTACTATTTTACATTAAGTAAGGTAGTGAACGCAAATTAGAAAAAAAGATATTAAGGGCCATAGGTGGATGCCTTGGCTGGTAGAGGCGATGAAAGACGTATCAGGCTGCGATAAGCCTCGGGGAGCTGCCAAAGAGCTTTGATCCGGGGATTTCTGAATGGGGCAACCCAGCATGGCGCGAGTCATGTTACCCTTCGGGGGGCGAACCTAGGGAAGTGAAACATCTCAGTACCTAGAGGAAAATAAATCAAACGAGATTCCCAAAGTAGCGGCGAGCGAAATGGGAGTAGGGCAATTAGCGATAACATATCAATTAGCAGAACACTTTGGAAAGAGTGGGCATAGAGGGTGATACTCCCGTAAGCGAAAATTTTTATGTGGTACTAGGCTAGTGAACGAGTAGGTCGGGACACGTGTTATCTTGACTGAATATGGGGGGACCACCCTCCAACCCTAAATACTACTACCAGACCGATAGCGAACTAGTACCGTAAGGGAAAGGTGAAAAGAACTGCGGTGAGCAGAGTGAAATAGAACCTGAAACCTATGGCTTACAATCATTCGGAGCACTATTATTTATAAGTGTGACGGACTGCCTTTTGCATAATGAGCCTGCGAGTTGTGGTATCTGGCAAGGTTAAGCGAACGCGAAGCCGTAGCGAAAGCGAGTCTTAATAGGGCGAATTAGTCAGATGCTGCAGACCCGAAACTAAGTGATCTATCCATGAGCAGGTTGAAGCTGGTGTAAGAGCCAGTGGAGGACCGAACCCGTAGACGTTGAAAAGTCTTGGGATGACTTGTGGATAGGGGTGAAAGGCCAATCAAACTTAGTGATAGCTGGTTCTCTCCGAAATATATTTAGGTATAGCCTCGAGCATTAGCATGAAGGGGTAGAGCACTGACAGGGCTAGGGCTGCTTACCGCGGTACCAAACCCTATCAAACTCCGAATACTTCATGTGTAACCTCGGGAGTCAGGCGGTGGGTGATAAAATCCATCGTCAAGAGGGGAACAACCCAGACTAACAGCTAAGGTCCCAAAGTCTTGTCTGAGTGGAAAAGGATGTGGAGTTGCTGTGACAACCAGGAGGTTGGCTTAGAAGCAGCCATCCTTTAAAGAAAGCGTAACAGCTCACTGGTCTAGCGATTCTGCGCCGAAAATATAACGGGGCTAAGACAAGCACCGAAGCTTTAGATTTGGTATTACTACCAAGTGGTAGGAGAGCGTTCCAGTCAGCGTTGAAGCCATACCGGTGAGGAGTGGTGGAGCGGCTGGAAGTGAGCATGCAGGCATGAGTAGCGATAAAAGAAGTGAGAATCTTCTTCGCCGTAAACCCAAGGTTTCCTACGCGATGCTCGTCATCGTAGGGTTAGTCGGGACCTAAGTCGAGTCCGAAAGGGGTAGACGATGGCAAATCGGTTAATATTCCGATACCGACGGTTGTTCGTTTGAGTGATGGGGGGACGCATAGAGTTAATCGAGCTCACTGATGGAATAGTGGGTCGAAGGACGTAGGTCGAGAAGTAGGCAAATCCGCTTCTCATGAGACCGAGATCTTACAGGCTCTGCAATTGCTTCGGCAAGCGCGGAGAATCGATGATACTGTCGTGCCGAGAAAAGCCTCTAAACGAGAACAACCGTTGCCCGTACCGTAAACCGACACAGGTGGGTGAGATGAGTATTCTAAGGCGCGTGGATGAACCCTGGTTAAGGAACTCTGCAAACTAGCACCGTATCTTCGGTATAAGGTGTGCCCTATTTGTTATGGAATTTACTTCCAGAAGCAATCAAGGGTCGCAGCAAAGTGTCCCTCCCGACTGTTTACCAAAAACACAGCACTCTGCTAACTCGTAAGAGGATGTATAGGGTGTGACGCCTGCCCGGTGCTTGAATGTTAAATGGATTGCTTAGCTCTGCGAAGGCATGAAATGAAGCACAAGTAAACGGCGGCCGTAACTATAACGGTCCTAAGGTAGCGAAATTCCTTGTCGGTTAAATACCGACCTGCATGAATGGCGTAACGAGATGGGAGCTGTCTCAACCAGGGATCCAGTGAAATTGTAGTGGAGGTGAAAATTCCTCCTACCCGCGGAAAGACGGAAAGACCCCGTGCACCTTTACTATAGCTTGACATTGCTATTGGGATATTCATGTGCAGGATAGGTGGGAGCCGTTGATTCTATGACGCCAGTTGTAGATGAGGCATCCTTGAGATACCACCCTTGAATATTCTGATAGCTAACTCCGTACGATTATCTCGTGCGAGGACAATGTCTGGTGGGTAGTTTGACTGGGGCGGTCGCCTCCTAAAAAGTAACGGAGGCTTACAAAGTTCGGCTCAGAAGGGTTGGAAATCCTTCGTAGAGTATAATGGCACAAGCCGGACTGACTGTGAGACATACAAGTCAAGCAGAGTCGAAAGACGGTCATAGTGATCCGGTGGTTCTGTGTGGAAGGGCCATCGCTCAAAGGATAAAAGGTACGCCGGGGATAACAGGCTGATCTCCCCCAAGAGCTCACATCGACGGGGAGGTTTGGCACCTCGATGTCGGCTCATCGCATCCTGGGGCTGGAGCAGGTCCCAAGGGTATGGCTGTTCGCCATTTAAAGCGGTACGCGAGCTGGGTTCAGAACGTCGTGAGACAGTTCGGTCCCTATCTTCCGTGGGCGTAGGAGAGTTGAGGAGAGCTGACCCTAGTACGAGAGGACCGGGTTGGACATGCCACTGGTGCACCAGTTGTTCTGCCAAGAGCATCGCTGGGTAGCTACGCATGGATGAGATAACCGCTGAAAGCATCTAAGCGGGAAGCCAACTCCAAGATGAACTCTCCCTGAAGTACGCTTGAAGACTACAAGCTTGATAGGCTGGATGTGTACGCATAGCAATATGTTTAGCTGACCAGTACTAATAGTACGTTCGTCTTTTTTTACAGTTCTTTCAATAGAACAAATTCTAGTTCACTACCTTATTTAGTGTAAACCTGAAACAGTAAGCTGTATCTAGTAGTTATTTAGTTGTAACGTTGACTTTACCAATTTGAATTTAGTGATTTAACTCACTAAACACTCACTCAATCTGACTCTAACAGTCAAATGTAAACACATCTCGGTGTAGTTACATTTGATTGTCTAGGTGGCTATAGAGAGAGGGAAACGCCTGGTCCCATTCCGAACCCAGAAGCTAAGCCTCTCATCGCTGATAATACTGCATCTTTCAGGTGTGGAAATGTAGGTCGCTGCCTAGTTGATCAGAT
>JAHJQE010000030.1 GCA_018819205.1 Gammaproteobacteria bacterium | reverse complement strand
TGCCATGTCGCTGACCCGCTCTCACAAGAAAAAACGCCTGGATGCAGTGGCTGCGGCTGAAATTTTAGAGGCATTCCTTGACTCTAAGCGAGACCATGAAGGGTCTGTAGACAACGAATAAGCCGGATATTTGCATCCGGCCTGTGTTCCTATAATCACACCTGAAAGGATTCCAGGGTCCTGAAATGGAGCCTATCGGGATCGAACCGACGACCTCTTGCATGCCATGCAAGCGCTCTCCCAGCTGAGCTATACCCCCCAAGGGTGGCCCCGAAAAGAGCGCGCATTATATTGATGCACCCTTACCTTGTAAAGCACTGAGGCGGTTATTTTGCGAGATTCTTCTCAATACGCTGCACCACCATCTCTCGCGGGAACAATACGACCAGTGCATCGACGGAAGGCGCTTGTTTCTGGCCGGTGAGCATCACACGCAAAGGCATGGCGAGCTTGGGCATCTTCAAGCCATGCTGGGTGATGATTTCCTTGATGAGCACACCGATCGAAGCGGCATCCCAAGTGGCTGTTGCCAGCTTGGCAGCGAAGTCGCGCAAAGCAGGGACAGCTTCTGCACTGAGCTGTTCTTCCAGCAGTGCGGCATCAGGATGCAGGTCGATATAGAACACTTCGGCGGCATCGGCCAGTTCGTTCAGGGTGGAAACGCGTTCCTTATATAAGCCAACCACGGCGTGCAGGGCGGGGCTGTCACCAACAGTGATGCCGCGCGCTTCCAGACGCGGACGCACCTTTGCTGCCAGTTCGTCGTTGTCCATCTGCTTCATATAGTGGTTGTTCAGCCAGTTCAACTTCTCGGTGTTGAACTGGGCGGCGGACGGTGTGATGTGATCCAGATCGAACCACTGGCAGAACTGTTCGACCGAAAACACTTCGTCATCGCCATGCGACCAGCCGAGGCGGGCGAGGTAATTGATGACCGCTTCGCGAAGGTAGCCGTCTTCGTCATACTGCATCACGCTGACCGCGCCGTGACGCTTGGACAACTTGGTGCCGTCGTCGCCCAGAATCATCGACAGATGGGCGTAGTTCGGCACTTTCGCGCCCAAGGCTTTGAGGATGTTGATCTGGCGCGGCGTGTTATTGACGTGGTCGTCTCCACGAATCACCTGGGTGATGCCCATGTCCCAGTCGTCCACCACCACGCAGAAGTTATAAGTCGGCGTGCCGTCCGAGCGGGCGATGATCAGATCGTCCAGTTCGCTGTTGCTGAATTCGATGTGGCCTTTGACCATGTCGTCCCAGCCGACGACGCCATCGGTCGGGTTCTTGAAGCGGATTACCGGCTTGATGTCGGCCGGGATAGCCCGCAACGTTTTTCCGGACTCGGGACGCCAGGTGCCGTCGTAACGCGGTTTCTCGCCGCGCGCACGCTGTGCCTCGCGCATCGCATCCAGTTCGGCGGGCGAGGTGTAGCAATAATAGGCATGGCCGGATGCCAGCATCTGCTGGATGACTTCTTTATAACGTGGCATGCGCTGCATCTGATAGAACGGGCCTTCGTCATGACTCAGTCCCAGCCAGTTCATGCCGTCCAGAATCGCCTGTACAGCTTCCGGAGTCGAACGCTCGACATCGGTATCCTCGATACGCAAGATGAAAGTGCCGCCATGCTTGCGGGCATAGGCCCATGAGAACAGCGCGGTGCGTGCGCCACCGATGTGCAGATAACCTGTTGGACTGGGGGCGAAACGGGTACGGACTGTCATGTTGCTTTCCTGATTCTGGCTTTGAATGAAGGCGCGCATTCTACAGTGTTGAAATCACCTGAGAAACAAATTGACCGGCATGAGTGCCTGTGATTAAATGCGCGCCCTAAATTGGGCGGTTAGCTCAGTGGTAGAGCACTGCCTTCACACGGCAGGGGTCACTGGTTCGAACCCAGTATCGCCCACCAATTTAAAAAGCCAGCAGGTGACCCTTGCTGGCTTTTTCTTTGCCTACCGCCTTACCGCCTTTGATTTTACATAATATACATTATGCGCAATAAATATAAATCAGAGCTTGGCAAGAGAAACCAAATTTAGGCAGTTACTTTAATTTAAACAGTCTGTTGAAGTTCAGACTGGTCGCCGCCCCGACTTCTTCGACCGAGATGTTGCGCAGCCTGGCTATCTCTTCAGCGACATGCTTCACGAACGCTGGCTGGTTGGTCTTGCCGCGGTGCGGCGTCGGAGCAAGGTATGGTGAATCGGTTTCGATCAGCATCTTGTCCAGCGGGATCTTCTGCGCGACTTCTTTGATGCTAGTTGCGTTCTTGAAAGTCAGGATGCCAGAGAATGAGATATGGAAGCCTAGATCGATCGCTGCCAACGCAACATCGAGATTCTCAGTAAAACAATGCATGACACCACCGACTGTACCTGCCTGCTCCTCGAACATGATGCGCAATGTATCCGTGGCTGCCGATCGGGTATGGATGATCAATGGCTTGCCTGACTCCTTGGCGGCACGGATATGGGTGCGGAAACGTTCACGCTGCCATTCCAGGTCACCGGTCAGGCGGTAGTAATCCAGTCCGGTCTCGCCGATGGCAATGACCTTCGGGTGCTGCGCCAACTTAACGATTTCTGCCTGAGTCGGCTCGGCTTCCAGTTCATAGTCAGGGTGTATGCCTACCGACGCGTATAGATTGTCGTGCTGCACGGCCAGTGCAAGGACTTCGGGGAAACTGGCCAGATCCACAGATACGCACAGGGCGTGGCTGACTGCAGACTCTCGCATGTTTTGCAGCAGAACGTCGAGCTGTTCGCTCAACCCGGGGAAATTCAGGTGGCAATGTGAATCTATGAACATGGGTCAGGCAGCGAAGAGTTGGCGGTAGGACATCAGCAAGGATTCAAGGAACAATCTTGGGTTGAGCGGATGAAAGGCAGCCCGACGAGCATCCTGCAATTCCTTCTGGAAGCGCAACAGTGCCAATGTTGGGACAGCTTGCGCCAGTTTTATCAACACCGATGATTGTTCGGGAAAATATCTCACTTTTCCTGTGAGTTTGGCGGAAGTCAGGTCATGGTTCCATTGTTGCAAGCAATGGATGATGTGCACCGGAATTCCCTTTTGCAGCTTTTCTGCAAGGGCAAGGGCATCCATCCTGCCAGGCTGACGGATGGCTTCAAGAAGGATGGCACGTTCATCAGCCCCCTCACCCGATTCTGCCCAATCCAGCGCCTGTAGAGGGGCAAAACCGGTTTGTGCCAAAGCCTGCTCCGGACTATTGATCCCTTGTTCTTTCAACCACTTGATTCCAGACTCCAATGTGGGAGTGGCCACCGTGAAGGAAAGGCAGCGGCTCAATATTGTCGGCAACAACTGCTGCGGCTTGTGTGTAACCAACAGGAAGAGCAGATTCTCGGTAGGCTCTTCAAGTGTTTTAAGCAAGGAGTTGGCTGCGTTGTTGTTCATGGACTCCGCCGGATAAACCACCACGATGCGGTAGCCGCCGCGATGTGAGGAAAAGTTGGCGAAGCCGGAAAGGTCGCGGATCTGGCCCACAGATATCTCTTTAGAGGGCTTCTTGCCGGAGGACTTTTCTTCCCCGTCATCAGCAGCAGATAAGGCCTCAGACTGGATCAGGCGAAAATCGGGATGACTCCCCTGATCGAACCAATGACACGCGTCACATGTTCCACAGGGCATGCCCCCACTTTGGGGCGTTTGGCAGAGTAAGGACTGAGCGAAATTTAACGCCAAGTCGAGCTTGCCTATCCCTTGGGCTCCCTTCAGTAGAATCGCGTGCGGCAATCTGGAACGCAAATCCTGCAGTGCTTGCCATGACTCCAGCTGCCAAGGATATAGTTTATTCATATCATAGCCCTGCAAGAACATCTGCAAGTTGCTGATGAACTTCTTGCAGCGTCTTTTCAGCGCGGATCACCGCATAACGTTGGGGCGTTTTTTCCACTCTGGCCAGATAAGCCTGCCGCACGCGCTCGAAGAATTCTCCTTGCTCACGCTCAAACTTATCCAGACTTACTGTGTTGGACAAGCGCTCTCTTGCGACCTCAATGGGGATATCGAACAAAACGGTAAGGTCGGGCTGCAAGTCGCCGTGCGTCAGTTGCTCCAACTGCTCCAGCTTGGCAACTGACACGCCCCTGCCCCCACCCTGATAGGCGAAACTGGCATCACTGAATCTGTCCGAGATGACCCAGGTACCGCGCAGTAACGCCGGGCGTATCACCTGCTCCACATGCTCGCGGCGCGAGGCAAACATCAGCATGGCTTCAGTCTCCGGATGCATGGTCTCGTGCAACAGCAGTTCCCGCAGCTTCTCGCCTAGCGGCGTTCCGCCAGGTTCGCGAGTCATCAGCAGGTCGACACCCCTCTCGCGCAGAGCATTGGCAAACCATTCCAACCCGGTGCTCTTCCCTGCCCCGTCCACGCCTTCGAATGTGATGAATCTGGCTTTACTCATTTTCTTTTCAATTGGTACTCTCTGACGGCCTGGTTATGTTCGATCAGGCTGCGGGAGAAATGTGAACTGCCATCCCCTTTTGCCACGAAATACAATTCTTTTCCCAACGGCGCTTGCATGACGGCCCGAATCGACTCCAGACCAGGCAAGGCGATCGGGGTCGGCGGCAAGCCATAGCGAGTATAGGTGTTGTAGGGCGTATCCGCAGTCAGATCGCGCCGCCGGAGATTCCCGTCGAACTGCTCTCCCATACCATAGATGACAGTGGGATCTGTCTGCAGACGCATCCCCCTGCGCAGGCGGTTAAGGAATACCGTTGCGATCATGGGTCTATCACTTGCCTTGCCCGTTTCCTTCTCAACGATAGAAGCCAGGATCAACGCCTCATAGGGTGAGGACAACTGGCTCTCTTGGTCATGATTCTGCCATGCCGCCTCCAGATGACGCTGCATGGTCTTGTAAGCGGTTTTTAGCACCACCAGATCGCTGCTACCAGTCGAGAAGTAATAGGTGTCAGGAAAGAACAGTCCTTCGGCTGCTTGTTCAGTGGCACCGATACGTTGCAGCAACTCGGCTTCTGTCAAAGCAGTGCTGTCATGGCGAAGTTTGGGGTGCTCATCCAGGATCTTGCGCAGATCCTTGAAAGTTGTGCCCTCGATGATTCTGATCTGGATCTGACTCTGATCGGTCTTGCCTTTGCTGATCATGTCCAATAACCCGAAACGGGAGATCGGCTTCTCCAGCAGATAGTTGCCGAACCTGATCTGCTTGGTCTTGCCCGTCAGGCGGGCCAGCATGACAAATGACCAGTCCGTATCCAGTACGCCGTCATGCCTGAGCTTGGCAGCCGTTGCTTTCAGGCTGCTTCCCTGATCAATAGCAAATTCGACGGGCAGTTTGGCCAACGGCAAAGCCGAAAACAGGTGGTAGCAGACCAGTGCGATGCACAGTGTCAGCAAGGCAAACAAGGAAGCCGCGATTTTTTGT
Organism: Gammaproteobacteria bacterium; assembly: GCA_018819205.1. Taxonomy (GTDB): domain Bacteria; phylum Pseudomonadota; class Gammaproteobacteria; order Burkholderiales; family Gallionellaceae; genus Sideroxyarcus. The sequence continues at coordinate 17,385 of JAHJQE010000030.1, read as the reverse complement.
TTAGTACTTCTCATCATTCAACCAGGATTGGATAGCTAGCGCAGTCTGGCGCTGGCTGTATTCTTTATCTAGCAAACGGCTCACGGGCCACAGGCCGAATACGCTGTTCACCAGGAATATTTCGTCGGCATCCAGTAGTTCGCTCATTTTCAAACGAGTGACAGTGCATTGAACGTCATTCTGTTCAGTCCAGGTAAATACACGATCTCGTTGCACGCCAGCTACGCCACTTGCTGACAGATCCGGGGTCATTAATTTTCCCCCGATTACCGCGAACAAATTGGATCGTGTTCCGGATATGACAAAGCCCTCTTCGTCTTGCAACAGGCCTTCGACCGCACCGGCCGCCTGACACTCCCCTGCTGCCAGGACATTTTCCAGACGGTTCAGATGCTTGATGCCCGCCAAACGTGGCTGGCGAGATAGCTTCAAGTTACAGAGATGTGGCGTGATGCCATCTGTATAGCAGGTAGCGTCATACTCGGGTGCTGGATGGATGCTGACTACCCGCGTCGGGTTCGGCTGAAGCGATGGCGCGTACCCACGCTCTCCGATACCACGCGTCACTATGATCTTGGCTATACCACTCTCAGTCCCGCACAGCCTCCTAAGTTCCTTCAGGAGTAATACCTCGTCAGGGCATGGAATCTGCAAAACATTGCAGTCATGACGCAACTTATCGTATTGGCGATGCCAACAAAATGGGCTCCCCTGCTGGATACGGAGTGTTCTGAACACGCCGTCGCCATAGGAAAGCCCACGATCTGCTACTGAAATGGTGTCAGCCGGTTTGCCGTTGACCAGCATCACGGTCTAAGGGGTTAGACCTTACGGAACACCAGCGTGCCGTTAGTCCCGCCAAAGCCGAAGTTGTTGTTCATCGCCACATCAATCTTCATTTCACGCGCAGTGTTGGCACAATAATCCAGACCACATTCCGGATCCTGCTCGAAGATGTTTATGGTCGGCGGGGAAATCTGATTATGGATCGCCAGCACGCAGAACAGCGATTCGATACCGCCAGCGCCGCCCAGCAAATGCCCCGTCATCGATTTGGTGGAGTTCACCACCAATTTCTTGGCGTGGTCACCGAAGGCTGCCTTGATAGCTTCGGACTCGTTCTTGTCGCCCAGCGGGGTTGATGTGCCATGTGCATTGACGTACTGCACGTCACTTGCATTGATGCCGGCATCACGCATGGCATTCACCATGCTGCGTTTCGGGCCGTCCATATTGGGCGCAGTGATGTGATAGGCATCTGCACTCATGCCATAACCTGCTACCTCAGCATAGATCTTGGCGCCGCGCGCCTTGGCGTGTTCATACTCTTCCAGCACCAACACGCCGGCGCCCTCACCCAGCACAAAACCGTCACGATCCTTGTCCCAGGGACGGCTGGCCGTAGCCGGGTCATCGTTGCGAGTAGAAAGTGCACGCGAAGCTGCGAAGCCACCGACCGCCAAGGGGCATACTGTTGATTCCGCGCCTCCAGCAACCATCACGTCGGCATCGCCGTACTGGATCATGCGCATGGCTTCGCCGATGCTGTGGGTGCCCGTGGTACAGGCAGACACAACTGCGAAGTTCGGGCCGCGCAAGCCGAACATGATGGATAGATTGCCGGAGATCATATTGATGATGGTTCCGGCAATGAAGAATGGGGATATCTTGCGCGGACCACCGGCAAGATATTCGTTCTGAGTCTCTTCAATGGAAGGCAGGCCACCGATACCGGAACTGACACAGACTCCAATACGGTCTGCATTGGCTTCAGTTACTTCGATTCCGCTATCCTTGAATGCCTCGATCCCGGCCGCCATGCCCAAGTGGATGAATCGATCCATCCGTCGGGCATCCTTGGCAGGGATATATTGCGTCGCATCGAAATCCTTGACTTCGCCAGCGATCTGACTGGCCAGTGCAGAAGCATCGAATCGGGTGATTCGAGTGATTCCAGACTTGCCTGCCACGATGTTTTGCCATGTTGCGGCGACCCCGTTACCTACGGGGGTGACTGCCCCAAGGCCGGTCACTACGACTCTACGCTTAGTCAAACTGGACTCCGATGAAATTTAGAAATGATTGAAAATTACTTGGAATGAGCGTTGACGTAGTCCAGCGCTTGCTGAACGGTCGTGATCTTTTCTGCGTCTTCATCAGGGATCTCAACGCCGAACTCTTCTTCCAGCGCCATCACCAGTTCAACGGTGTCCAGAGAATCAGCGCCCAGATCGTTCACGAAGGACGATTCGTTCTTGATTTCGGATTCGTTCACGCCCAATTGTTCTGCGACGATTTTTCTAACGCGTTGTTCGTTGTTGGACATTTTGTAGTGCTCCCATTTAGTTAAAGTATAAAAAGCGCGGGCATTCTACCAAACTCGCGCCGAATTCCAAACTGCAGCTTACTCCATATACATGCCGCCATTCACATGTACTGTCGTACCTGTGATATAGGCTGCTCCCGGGCCAGCCAGAAAGGCGACAGCAGCCGCGATATCTTCCGGTTTCCCCAGTCGTTTCAGTGGCACATGTTCAACCAGCTTGGCGCGTTGTTCTTCACCCAGCGCCTGCGTCATATCGGTATCGATGAAGCCCGGCGCAACACAGTTCACTGTGATGTTACGGCTTCCGATCTCCTGCGCCAGAGACTTGCTGAAGCCAACCATACCAGCCTTGGAAGCGGAATAATTGGTCTGTCCAGGATTGCCGCTGCTGCCCACCACCGACGAGATGTTAATGATACGACCGGCGCGCGCCTTCATCATGGCGCGCAAGACTGCGCGTGACAGGCGGAAGACCGATTTGAGATTGGTCGTCAACACATCGTCCCACTCCTCCTCGCTCATGCGAGCCAGCAGGTTGTCTTTGGTGATGCCTGCGTTGTTCACCAGAATAGAGATTTCACCGAACTGCTTGCGCAGAGTATCCAGCACCTGCTCGATTTGGGCGGCATCATTCACGTTCAGCGCCAATCCGGTACCTGTTATACCCGCTGTACCAAGGTATTCACTGATCGCCTGTGCACCTTTGTCACTGGTAGCCGTACCGATCACGGTCGCCCCCAGCTTGCCCAACTCCAGAGCGATGGCCTGTCCAATGCCACGAGAAGCGCCTGTTACCAGAGCGATTTGTCCTTGCAATGTCATATCCCCTCCTTATGCGAGTGCGGCCAAAGCTGCCTTCAGCGCCTCGCCGTCGTTGATGGCCATGGCCTGCTGATTGGTATCGATGCGTTTGTTCAGGCCGGCCAATACCTTGCCCGGGGCGCATTCCACGTTATGCGTGATGCCCTGTTTGCCGAAAGCCTGCACCGTCTCAACCCAGCGCACCGGAGAATACAGCTGGCGCACCAGCGCATCCTTGATCTTCGCTGCATCGCTATAAGCAGCGACATCAGCATTATGCAGAACCGGGACTGCAGGCACATTGACTGTCACGTTTTCCAGATAGACACGCAATTTATCGGCTGCCCCCTGCAACAGGCTGCAATGCGATGGCACGCTCATCGGCAGCATCAAAGCGCGCTTGGCCCCCTTGGCCTTGGCCAGTTCCATACCGCGCTCTACGGCTGAGCGGTTTCCAGCAATAACCACTTGCCCCGGGGAATTGTAGTTCACAGCTTCCAGCACTTCGCCCTGCGCACCTTCGATACAGACTGCGCGCACGGCCTCATCATCCAGGCCCAGAATGGCTGCAATACCACCCACGCCTTCAGGCACCGCTTCCTGCATGCAATGGGCTCGATAGCGCACCAGTGGCAGCGCATCAGCAAAATTCAGAGCCCCTGAAGCGACCAGCGCAGTGTATTCACCAAGGCTGTGGCCTGCCATCAACGTCGGCATGGCACCGTTCTGCGATTGCCATGCTCGATAGACAGCCACACCGGCAGTCAGCATGATCGGTTGCGTGTTGACCGTGGCGTTCAGCTCGGTATCTTCACCTTCGGCGACCAGTTGCCACAGATCCTGTTTCAGTACATCCGATGCTTCAGCGAAGGTGTCGCGCACGGCGGAATAATCGGCATAACCGTTCATCATGCCGCGTGATTGAGAACCCTGACCGGGGAATACGAATGCGAATTGAGTCATTTATATATGCCTTACCACTTGAAGAGAATAGCGCCCCAGGTGAATCCGCCACCTACAGCCTCAATGAGTATGTTCTGACCAGCTTTGATATCACCTGCACGTACTGCGGTATCCAGCGCCAGAGGAATGGAAGCTGCTGAAGTATTGCCATGCATGGCAACGGTCTGCACCACATTATCCATGGACAGGCCCAATTTTCTGGCTGTCGCCTCGATGATGCGGATATTGGCTTGATGCGGCACCAGCCAATCGATGTCAGTACCGACGAGCTTATGCTCATCAAGCAACTCCTCAACAACATCGCTTAACACCTTGACTGCAAACTTGAATACAGACTGACCATCCATTGAGATCTTGGGGTCCGCCTTGAGCATCTCACGATGGCGACCATCAGCATGCAACTTGGCACCGATGATGCCCGGCTCCTTGGATGCACGCAAAACGACAGCGCCGGCACCATCACCGAACAGTACACAGGTTGTACGATCGTTCCAGTCCAGCATGCGCGACAGGACCTCGGCACCGACCACCAGAGCGGTCTTCGCTTGACCACCACGGATATACATATCGGCGGTGTTCAATGCATAGACGAATCCGCCGCAGACCGCCTGCACATCGAATGCAGGTGAACCGTTACGAATGCCCAGTTTGTCTTGCAAGATGCAGGCTGTGCTTGGGAAAGGCATGTCCGGCGAGGTCGTGGCTACGATGATCAGATCAATCTCGTCTGCCGTGATACCTGCCGCCTCTATGGCTTTTAGACTGGCCTGACAAGCTAGATCGCTGCACAGTTCTTCTTCTGACGCCACATGGCGTTCAGAGATGCCACTACGGGAAAAAATCCAATCATGTGTCGTATCGACCGTCTTTTCGAGATCGAAATTGGTCACCGTCTTGGCTGGCAGATAACTGCCGGTACCGATGATTCTGGAATAAGTCTTCAAGCAGCCTCCCCTCCGTTGGCCTGGCGAGCGTTATGCCATTTTTCTACGTGTTCGCTTATGTGCTCCAGCATACCACCCCGCGCTTCCTCTGCTGCGCGTTCGATTGCGCACTCAAAGGCGAAAGTATCAGCCGAACCGTGACTCTTGACCACGATGCCCTTCAAGCCCAAGAAGCTGGCACCGTTATAACGACGGTGATCGAGACGATGCTTGAAAGCCTTCAATACCGGCAAAGAGACCAAAGCAGCTATCTTGGTCAGTATGTTGCGCCCGAAACCTTCTTTCAGGAAGCCACCCATCATCTTGGCCACACCTTCTGCGGTCTTCAGCGCAACATTACCGACAAATCCGTCACACACCACCACATCCGTGACACCCTTGAAGATGTCATCGCCTTCGACGTTGCCATAAAAGTTCAAGTCGCTGGCCTGCAGCAGCTCACCTGCCTGTTTGACAGTCTCGTTGCCCTTGATGTCTTCGCTACCGATGTTAAGCAGACCGACGGTCGGGCTTTCTTTATGCTCAAGGGCTGTAACCAGCGTGCTTCCCATCAGGGCAAATTGCAGCAGATGCTCTGCAGTGCAATCGACATTGGCGCCCAGATCGAGCATGCAGACCTGTCCGGAGCGAGTCGGCAAGTATGAAGCGATGGCAGGGCGGTCAATGCCGGGCAGCGTCTTCAGGACGTAGCGCGCAGTCGCCATCAGCGCACCCGTGTTACCGGCGCTGACGCAAGCCGATGCCTCGTTGTTTTTCACCAGATTGATGGAAACCCGCATGGACGAGTCCTTCTTTCCGCGCAAAGCGGATTGAGGTTGCTCATCCATACCGACCACTTCGGTGCTGTGATGGATACGCAGATTCTGGCGATCCCGAGGGACACCAAGCGCATCCAGTTCAGATCGGATCGCATCAGACAATCCGACCAATATGATTACATCTTCCGCATGCTTGTCGAGGTAGGACATCGCAGCCGGTACCGTAACGGAAACCCCATGGTCGCCGCCCATGGCATCAATAGCGATCGTTACACCCATCAATCATCCCCAAGTACGAAAAAAAGTCGAACGCAAGCCATCCCTGTAACTACGGGATGGCTTGGAAGCTTGAACAAAAAACTTATTCGGATTTGGTGTTGACGACCTTCTTGCCACGATAGTAGCCGCTTGGGCTGATATGGTGGCGCAGATGCGGCTCGCCAGTAGAAGGCTCGATGGCCAAGGCCGGAGCTGTCAGAAAATCGTGTGAACGATGCATACCGCGCTTAGACGGGGTCTTTTTGTTTTGTTGAACTGCCATGCTAACTACTCCTCGAAAAAACCTACTTAAATTATTTATGCTTCAACTGGGCCAAAATCCCGAATCGGTCATCAGCCTGTCCCGAACCTTTACTTGCCAGCTCACAGACACCTTCGTCATGTCTGGGCGCAAAAGGCAAGGAGAGAAGCAATTCATCCTCTACCAGACCGATAACATCCAGCTCCTGGCTTGCCTCGATCCCGTCGATCTCATCCGAAGCATCATCCTGCATCAGATCTTCGCCCTCAAGCAGCTGCAACCTTGAGGTGATATCCACCGGGTAAGTCAAATCATCCAGACAACGCTGGCAACGCAAATGACAAATCCCGCTCAAATCCAACAGCAGAAATGATTTACCATCCACCTGCATCCCGCGCACGGCATACCGAATGGAGCCCTCGGAACTGGTCAGTAACTCAACCAGTCTCGGCAGGTCGCCAACCGCGATTTCCCCGCTCAAAGTCCTGCCGTTACGGGCAAATTCAAGACTGTCGATCAAAGGCCGTGCAAACATGAGGCGCGCATGATATATATTCCCCCCTCCCCTGTCAAAGACACTGTACAAGGAACATCTTGAATTCCCAGCCACTCGTTCTGGCCTCGACCTCTATATATAGGAGTCAGCTACTGTCAGTTCTGCAAATACCATTCCTGACCGACGCACCGAATGTCGACGAAACCCCGCTTCCCAACGAAGATGCGAGACAGACATCCTGGCGTTTATCCCGCCTGAAAGCTGAAGCGGTCACCACGCGCCACCCGGACGCCCTGATCATCGGTTCCGACCAAGTCGCCCTGCTGGAAGGCGAGCAACTAGGCAAACCCATGACCCACGACAACGCCGTACGTCAGCTACGCGCCATGCGCGGCAAAACGGTCAGCTTCTTCACCGCCCTGAGCCTGCTCAATGCCCGTACTGGCGATATGCAGACCGAAGTGGTCGAGACACATGTCACCTTTCGCCAGCTCGGCGACCAGCAGATCGAGAACTACCTGTTAAAAGAGCAACCTTATCACTGTGCCGGCAGCGCCAAATCCGAGGGCCTAGGCATCGCCCTGATTCAGCGCATCGATGGGAGCGACCCAAATGCTTTGATCGGCCTGCCCTTAATTTCCTTGATAGATATGCTTGAAAAACAAGGCGTTAAATTAATCTAATGCAACCCGGCAGAATATTTTCATTGCGACCGCAAGCGCTTTCTGGTATTAAAGCGCGCTTGAAAAATTCAGCTCAACTTGGAGACAGACGCAATGCCAGTGCAAGCGAATAAGAACACCGCCCCGTACAAACCCAAAAAGGGCGAGGCATACATGAGCGCCAAACAGCTTGAGCATTTTCGCTCTGTGCTGACCGGCCTAAAGCTCGAACTGAGCCAGGATATCGACCGCACCGTGCATACCATGCAGGACGAGGCTACCGTATTTGCCGACCCCAACGACCGCGCAACACAGGAATCTGACATGAGCCTGGAATTGCGCAACCGCGATCGCGAACGCAAACTGATCAAGAACATCGACAAGATGCTGGCTCGTATCGACTCAGGTGACTATGGATACTGTGACAATTGTGGCATCGAGATCGGTCTTAGCCGTCTGGAGGCACGTCCGACTGCAACCCTGTGCATCGACTGCAAGACGCTGGACGAAATTCGCGAAAAACAAGTAGCAAAATAATCAGTTCCCCAGCTGCTTTTGGTGAAAACGACATGCATGTCATGTCGAAACCAGAAAATCACCAAACAAGAAGACCGGCTGTGAGGCCGGTCTTCTTGTTTATAAGCCACTCAACACCTTGATGTGTGCCATGGCGCTACGACCCAAGGCATGTAACTCATAGCCGCCTTCAAGCACCGACACGATGCGCGCTTGCGCATGATGTTCGGCGATACGTTTGATCTGCTCAGTCACCCAGCTATAGTCAGCCTCCAGCAACTTCAGAGAAGACATGTCATCTTCACGGTGCGCATCAAAGCCGGCTGAGATGAAGATCATTTCGGGTTTGAATTCATCCAGTGCAGGCAACCATTTTTCTGTCACGGCTTTTCGAAAGATCACCCCATCCGAGCCAGCTGCCAGTGGCACATTCACGATATGAGGCAGCTGAGTCTCGGCACCGCTATAGGGATAGAACGGATGCTGAAAGGTCGAACACAACATGACCCGAGGCTCGTCAGTAAAGATTTCTTCTGTGCCGTTTCCGTGATGGACATCGAAATCAACGATAGCGCTTCGAGATATACCATGTGCGTACAGCGCATGCGCTGCACCCACTGCAATGTTATTGAAGATACAGAACCCCATCGCCCGCCCTCGTTCAGCATGATGCCCCGGGGGACGCACATTACAAAAGGCATTCTCCACTTTGCCCGCCATCACCAGATCAACCGCCATCACCACTGCACCGGCTGCACGTAGTGCGGCAGGATAGGTATAAGGGTTCATGAAGGTGTCACCATCGAGTGCGATGATGCCCTCGGTTGGTGCTGCGGCAGCAATCGAATCGATGTAAGCCTCATCATGCACGCGCAGCAGCTGTTCGTGCGTAACTTCCGGTGCATCGTGATGCTGCAGGTAGCTGTATAAGCCGGAGGCGATCAGTTGATCTTCTATGGCATGCAGGCGCGCCGGACATTCCGGATGATGCTCACCCATGTCGTGCTTGAGGCACAAAGGATGGCTGATATAAGCGGTCTGCACAGTGATCTCCGGTCATGTTTGGTGATAGCGCCGGTGCTATGATAGCGCTCACAGGATATACCACCAACTCAAGGCACTTTTCATCATGAGCCAGCATTATCTCAACCCCTTGTTCGCCCCCAAATCTGTCGCCGTGATCGGTGCCAGTGAACGTCCCGATTCAGTCGGACAGATCGTCTTTCAGAACATGCTGGACGGTGGATTCAAAGGAGAGTTGTATCCGATCAACGCCAAGAGCGAACAGATACAGGGACAGCGCGCCTACCCATCCATCTCCAGCATCGGCAAACCGGTGGATCTGGTGGTGATCGCCACACCGCCACAGACAGTGCCCGGCATCATCGAGGAATGCGGCATACACGGCGTCAAAGCTGCTGTCATCATCACTGCCGGTTTCGGCGAGACCGGCTATGAAGGGGCGGCCCTTGAAAAACAACTGCTGGAAAATGCCCGGCGTTACGACATCCGCCTGATAGGGCCGAACTGCCTGGGCATCATGCGCCCCTCGCTTGGCCTGAATGCCACCTTCAACAAGGGCGCAGCCAACACCGGCAACATCGCTTTCGTCTCACAGTCCGGCGCATTGTGCACCGCCATTCTGGACTGGGCGCAAAGCAACGATGTCGGATTCTCCAGCGTGGTCTCCATGGGATCATCGACCGATGTCGACTTCGGCGAGATCCTCGATTATCTGGTTTCGGATGCGAACACCCACAGCATCCTGATGTACATCGAGGGCATCCGCAATGCACGCACCTTCATGAGCGCCCTGCGTGCCGCCGCGCGTATCAAACCCGTGATCCTGGTCAAGGTCGGTCGCCATGCCGCCGGCTCCAAGGCTGCTATGTCGCATACCGCCTCACTGGTTGGGGCAGACGATGTATTCGACGCAGCCGTGAGCCGCGTCGGCGTAGTGCGCGTGCAGACTGTTACCCAACTCTTCACCGCAGCACGTGCACTTTCCTGTGGCTTCAAACCTGTAGGCAACCGACTGGCCATCGTCACCAACGGTGGGGGACCGGGCGTGATGGCAACAGACCGCGCGGTCGACCTGGGACTCAATATCGCAGAACTGTCCGAGAACACCATCGAATACCTGGATCAACATCTGCCTTCGAATTGGCCGCACAGTAATCCGGTCGACATCATCGGTGATGCACAGGCCGACCGGTATCAACATGCGGTAAAAGCCTGTCTGGAAGACGAGAACGTAGACGGCGTACTGGCCATCCTCACCCCGCAAGCGATGACCAAGCCGCTGGAATCAGCCGAGGCTCTGATCGAACTGGCCAACACCCACAGCAAACCGTTGCTGACCTGCTGGATGGGCGAAGTACAAGTCGCCGAATCGCGCCAGGCGTTTACCAAAGCCCACCGCCCGCACTTCCGCACACCGGAACCAGCCGTCGAAGTGTTCTCGCACTTGTCCGCCTATTACCGCAACCAAAAACTGCTGATGCAGATGCCCGGCCCGTTCTCGCATCATGTCGAACCGGATGTGGAAAGCGCCCGTCTGATCATCGAAGGGGCGATGCAGGAACACCGCAAGGTATTGAGTGAGATGGAATCCAAGGCATTGCTGTCTGCCTTCCACATTCCGGTCGCGCGCACCATGGTCGCCCACACTGGGACGGAAGCCCTGCTTATCGCCCAGCAACTGGGCTATCCGGTCGCGATGAAAATCAACTCTCCCGACATTTCGCACAAGAGCGATGCCGGGGGCGTGATGCTCAATCTGCGCAACGCACATGAGGTGCGTGCCGCCTACCAGCACATCATAGAAAACGTAAAACTGAATCGTCCAAACGCTACTGTGGACGGCATATCCATAGAACCGATGATCATCAAGCCGAATGGCCGCGAACTGATGATCGGTGTGACCAGCGACCCCGTGTTCGGTCCGGTCATCACTTTCGGCGCTGGTGGCACCGCAGTCGAGATCATGGGCGACCGTGCGGTTGCACTGCCACCACTCAACCGCTTCCTGGTCAAGGAGTTGATAAAGGAAACACGCATCTCAAAGATGCTATGCGCCTTCCGCAACATGCAGCCGGCCAACATCGATGCACTGGAAGATATGCTGCTACGCGTCTCCGAGATGGTATGCGAACTGCCGCTACTCAAGGAGATGGACATCAATCCACTGATCCTGGACGAGCACGGCGCACTGGCTGCCGATGCACGCGTGGTCGTGGAATACCGTCAGCCCAGCCCGGATCGCTATGCACACATGGCGATCTACCCCTACCCCACCCATCTGGTCAGTCAATGGCAACTGGCGGACGGAACCGACATCGTGATCCGTCCGATACGCCCCGAAGACGCCGAGTTGGTGAAACGTTTCGTACATGACCTCTCGGAAGAATCGAAATACTTCCGCTTCATGAACAGCGTACAGGAACTGACTGAAGAGATGCTCGCCCGCTTGACTCAGCTCGACTACAGTCGGGAGATGGCACTGGTTGCCGTCACCAGTGACGATGAACCCGAGACCGAATTAGGTGTGGCACGTTATTCAATCAATCCGGATGGTGAGACATGCGAGTTCGCGCTGGTCGTTGCAGACAAGATGACTGGCAAAGGTCTGGGACAGAAATTGATGGTGTCATTGATGGAAGCGGCACGTTCCGTCGGTTTGGCGACCATTGAGGGTGAAGTACTGAGCCACAATCACAACATGCTCAAACTGATGTCCCGCATGGGATTTACGTCCAAACCGAGCAGCGAAGATCCCGGCATCATGAAAGTCAGCAAGGCTTTATAAGCTTGTTTAGTTCGCGTTTGGACGCTGTTGTTCCAGCCAGGACAGCCAGTCATCCATTCCTTCTCCGCTGGCAGCGGAGAGGCGGATGATGCGGATATCCGGATTGACGCGGCGCGCATAGGATTCGGCAAGGGCGACATCGAAACTGAGATAAGGCAACAGGTCGCACTTGTTGAGCAGCATCAGATTCGCTGCGCGGAACATGTCGGGATATTTGAGCGGTTTGTCCTCGCCTTCGGTCACTGACAGCACGACCACCTTGGCGAACTCCCCCAGATCGAAACCGGCCGGGCATACCAGATTGCCGACGTTCTCGATGAACAGCATGCCACCCTCTGGAATGGGCATCTCCGGCAAAGCGCGTTCCACCATCTGTGCATCCAGATGACAGCCTTTGCCGGTATTAATCTGCACGGCAGATACGCCGGTGGCACGGATTCGGTCTGCATCTTGCTCGGTCTGCTGGTCGCCTTCGATCACCGCCAGAGGATATCGCCCTTGTAGCGCCTGCAATGTGCTCACCAGCAAAGTCGTCTTACCCGAACCGGGGCTGGAAACTAGATTCAGCGCGAGCATGCCATGCTGCTCAAACAGTGCACGATTGCGCTGTGCGTGCAGATCGTTCTTATGCAGGATGTCCTGCTCCAGCTTCACGATGCGCTGCGTGTCTTCGGCGACCTTGGATTCGATCCGGTGCAACTTGAAGTTGACCGGTGCCTTCGGCTTGTTCAAAGGTTTCCTGCCGCGTATCAGCACTTCATCCGAACCACATCCGCATGTCAGACACATCACTCCACCTCCAACTCTTTTACGCGCATCGCATCGCCGGCGACCAGTTGCAAACCGTAACTGCCGCATTGCGGGCAAGTGTCATACACATTCTCGATCTCGGCCTCGTGGCCACAGTTCCGGCACAGCCCTCTGCCCGGCGTATCGATGATCTCCAGTTGCGCTGCTTCCGCGACACTGCCTTGCATCGCGGCACCGAAACAGAATCGCATCGCCTCCTGCTCCACACAGGACAATCGCCCGATCTCCAGCCACACCGTCTTCACCTGAGTGAAACCCTGATCCAAAGCCGCCTGCTCGATGATCTCGCGCACATTCTGTGCCAATGACATCTCATGCATCGACGCACCCCGAAGGTTCGACGATGCGCGCCAGCCAGGCTTGAAGAAAGGCAATGGCCTGCTGCAGATTACCTTCAGCCTCCGCGCTCAGTTCATCCCCCAGTTCAAAACCATAGCCCCGGATGCCCAGCACAAAACACTGTGGTAGCGGCTCTGCATAAACCTGTTTGAAGGTATGCAGCAATGCAGCAGGCGATTGCGCATGACTGGAATAGCTATGATCGTGCGCCGGCTCTAGCGCAGAAAAAAGGAAAGGGGGTTCACACGAGACATCGGCATCCACGAACACCACTTGCCGACGCCCGAGCAGATCGGCCGCATGTTCTACCTGCAGTTGGAAATCCTCCAGGCACTCGACCGAGACGGAATTATTCTCCTGAATGCACCGAAGCAACAAAGGGCCCAGCGCATCATCCCCGCGCGATTCATTGCCGACGGCGAAGATCAGAACGGGGGCGACCATCACAGCTGCGCAGCACAGAAGCCATCAGAGCCGCGTGACAACATATCGACCCTCGTCCCTTCGGCATCCAGCAACTCCACTTCCAGCGGCATCTTGCCCAAGGCATGGGTCGCGCAGGAGAGACAAGGATCAAAAGCCCGGATGGCGACCTCGATATGGTTGAGCAAACCCTCGGTCAGCTTCTTGCCGTCGATATACTGCCGCGCCACCTGACGGATTGCTTCGTTCATCGCCTGATTGTTATGCGTCGTGGAAACGATCAGGTTGCAGCGCACGATCTGGTCGTTCTCATCCACACGGTAGTGGTGGATCAATGTCCCGCGCGGCGCTTCGATCACCCCGACGCCGCGCTCCTGGCGCTGACCGATGTTGACCAGATCCGTCCCTTGCAGATCGGGATCATGTAGGATGTCGCGGATCAATTCGGCCGCATGCAACATCTCGATCATGCGCGCCCAATGGAAGCCCAGCGTCGCCTTGGCCGCCTTGCCATTCTCGAAGGCCATGAATGCCTTGCGCTGTGCTTCTGCCAGTGGGGTGGAAATGAAATCACACTGTGTCACGCGCGACAGCGGCCCAACCCGATACCAGCCATGTTCCGGCCCCAAGCGGCGCAGAAACGGAAACTTCATATACGACCACGACTTCACATCCTCCAGGATCTCGTCCCAGTAATGGCTGGTATCGAAATGATCGAATATGGTCTCTCCATTCATCGAGCGCGCACGCAAGCCGCCGTCATACAACTCAAGTGCACCATCCGCGCGCACCATGTTGAGCGTATGCGCATCGAAACTGCCAAATGTGCTGTACATATTCAGATCCTGCTCGAACAGATTGCGCACGATACCGATAGCAGCCTCACTCCACGCCACCATCTGGTCGACATCCTTCAACAGGTAGTCGCGCTCCTCTATGCTCACATTCTTGTTCACCCCGCCCGGGATGGAACCCGTGCCATGGATGCGTTTTCCCGCCGTGATACGGATCACCTCCTGGCCGAACTTGCGCAACAGCACGCCCTGTTTGGCGATCTCTGGGTAGGCGGCGGCGATGCCGACGATGTTGCGCTTGGCCACATCCGAACCGAATCCGAACAGCAGATCGGGGGAACACAGATGGAAGAAATGCAAAGCGTGTGACTGCAGGATCTGGCCGTAATGCATCAGGCGACGCACCTTCTCCGCCGTCGGTGTCAATGTCGCCCCCACCACCATGTCCATCGCCTTGCTCGCAGCCAGATGGTGGCTCACCGGACAGATGCCGCACAAGCGCTGCACCATCACGGCAGCTTCCCAGTAAGGACGCCCCTGAACGAACTTCTCGAACCCCCGGAACTCGACGATATGCAGGCGCACCTGATGCACGCGGCCATTCTCGTCCAGCAACAAAGTCACCTTGCCGTGTCCCTCGACGCGGGACACCGGATCGATGGCCACACGGCGCAGATTTCCCGGGTTGGAAGCTGTTTCAAGTGTATCGGTCATTTATGGATGGGAAAGAAAGGATCGCGATAATCGAATGATGGCCCAGAGTTGGCAGGCAAGCAATGCATAAAAACCAGCAGCGCTAAAGATGGAAAAGGACACTGCGCATTTTATCGAGCCTCCCCTTTCAATCATTGGCACGCACGAGGACATTTGACGCCTCTCAAGCTGAAATTTTTTAATTACGGAACTTCATTAGAAAACGCTAATCTTTTGTATCAATAGCGAACGCTATCGCACGTTTTTCCTCCCTGAGCGTGCTGTGTCTTAATTCTCCATTTGTTCAGACACTTGCCTATGCCCCGTCTGGTTCAGGGGCATATTTTTCGTCCCCACACTGCCAGCCATCATTAGTGAAATTCAGAACCAGTCATGTACACATGGTTTACTATTTTCGACATGGCTCGCGACCTCTCCGCATCAGTTCCAATTATTCTGTTTGGCGCGTTTGACCGACACAATTTTGGAGATCTCCTTTTCCCCCACATCGCAGCCACCTTGCTCGGGGCAGACGACCTCATCTTTGCGGGTCTGGCTGAACGCGACATGCGCGGTTATGGCGGGCATCAGGTCAGGGCACTGTCTAAGTTGGCGGAAGAGTTGGAAGGTCGCCAAGTAAAGATCATCCACGTTGGCGGTGAGCTCCTCACCTGCGACACCTGGGAGGCTGCAATGATGCTATTACCGCCGGATGAGGTGCAACAAACCCTGGCGCGTTTCAACAAACATCCCGAGGAAAAACTGGAATGGGCTCGCCGCCAGCTGGAACTTTCCACGCTTGTGCCCTACACCCTGCCACCACACCTGTTTCAACGCGAAACCAGGTCGATCTACCTTGCCGTAGGAGGCGTTGAACTCGGCGAACGTGATATTGCGATGCAGACCGAAGTATCAGCACACCTCAAGGCTGCAACTGCAGTGAGCGTGCGCGACAAGCGGACGCTGGCGCTACTGCGACAAGACGGAATACAGGCCAGTCTTATACCCGATCCAGCCGTGATGGTGGCTGAACTGTTTAGCAAAGATATCGATCACCACGCGCAGGAAGGTGAAGTCGCGCAGATGCGGAGCACTTTTCCTCAAGGCTATATTGCTGTGCAGTTCAGCGCGGATTTTGGCGATGATGCTACCCTGGTAAAGATTGCTGCCCAGTTGGATCAGCTTGCGATCTCGACTGGCTATGGAGTGGTGTTTTTCCGTGCAGGCGCAGCGCCTTGGCATGATGACCTGCTTTCTTTCAAACGTGTGATGGCGCATATGCGCACCCGATCAGTACAGATCCTTGCTTCACTCTATCTTTGGGATATCTGTGCCCTGATTTCCAACAGTCGTGCCTATTGCGGGAGCAGCCTGCATGGCAGGATTGTGGCCATGGCCTATGCCTTGCCGCGAATCAATCTGATTCACCCAAGTCTGAAACAACGCCCAGGAAAACAGGCTGCATTTGCCGCCACCTGGGAAAGTACAGATATGCCCGCGACTGTCGAGGTGGATAAGATGGCTCGCGGAATCAACCTCGCCTTGGCAACGAATCCAGTGCAGCGATTACAAACAGCCCACAATCTTGCAGTGCAATTCCGCCAGGGCTTCGCAGAGATCATCACAAAGTTAGACTGAATCCTGATTTTGCTGGCGCATCGGTTGAAGTTGAATTTCGCATGAGTATAGACTGATGACCAGCTAATACCGATTCCATGAGCCATGCCTGCCATCGCCCAGAAACAGTCCGTGAATACCCCACCCCGTTTCCTGTGCGACGAAATGCTTGGGCGGCTGTGCCGTTACCTGCGTGCTGCCGGCTACGATGCTTTGTTCGCCCGGAACGGCTCAAGCGATGCCGAACTGCTGCAGCAATGCAAGGACGAAGGACGCCATTTCCTGACGCAGGACACGCTGATACGCGAACACAAAGCGGCGCGAGGGATTGCACTGATCCTGCCGCGCGGCAACCTTGATCAATTGGCAGCGATAGTGAAAGAGCAATTCAAGCTGGATTGGTTGAACCACGCCTTCACGCGCTGCCTGGTGGACAACTCCACGCTTATGTTGGCGGACGATACAGCACTTGCACGCGCGCCTGCCGACGCGCTCAGGCCGAATGAACCGTTATTCTGCTGCCCGACATGCAGACGTATATATTGGCGCGGTTCACATTACAAACGTATGCACGCAAAGCTTGTTGCATGGCAAACAACGAGAGCAGACCGCGCCACACTAACTGCCATACAGGTTTGAAAAGCAAGCGCACCTTTCACATGCAGTTTGCTGCAATGAAAAACTGTCATATGGGAATAGACAAAGGGCCAAGCATTTCTGCCTGGCCCTTTGTATTGTTGGTGCGCCCGAAGAGATTCGAACTCCTGACCCCTTGGTTCGTAGCCAAGTACTCTATCCAGCTGAGCTACGGGCGCGTTGTACTGCGTGATACTGCTAATTGCCAGTCTGGAACCGATTTTGATGGTGCGCCCGAAGAGATTCGAACTCCTGACCCCTTGGTTCGTAGCCAAGTAC
>JAHJQE010000029.1 GCA_018819205.1 Gammaproteobacteria bacterium | reverse complement strand
GATGGGCAGTCCGCTGTCAGCCTCGCGCAGAAAGCCGATGATCTGTTCTTCAGTGAATCGCTTCTTCATGTCCAATCTCCTTTGTGAGTGGGATTGGACTCTAATGTCAGGTGCTACTCAAGATGGGGGGACGTCGAGTGATGTGATATGTGCTCGTAGTAACTTGAAATGTCTGTCTGAACAATGATTGCTTCATCACCGGATGCGTTGGCATCTACAACTGTTTTTTCACGGAATGCTCTCCATGAGCATGCTCTATCGAACAACTCACTATCCCCGCTTGGCAAGAAACGGTAGGAATGAACTCGACTGTCACGATTATTTTCTAGTGCTTCCGCAATAGCTATTCCGAGGCCATTAAAATAAATGTTCCAGAATGGATTGATCTTGGTTACAACACGAAAGCCTGTTGGCCCAGTTGGCGCTAGAAGTCGTTCGCTGAAAACGCTGAGTTCGGATATTTTTCGAGCACTATTCTGCTCACTATCGCCTTGCAGTTGCTCAAAGAAGGCGAAGGCTACTTGCGCAAGTTCAGCCTGTTTGTGCGAAATTAACTGTGTGTCAATATCAAATGGCAGTGTGTCATTGTCGCCATGCGCACTGATGTCAGCGGCTGCTCGTATGAAATGTTCCAGTGTTACGCCTGGCATATATAAACCCCATTTGATTTGTGCGCGTCACGAAAATCGCTCGATTATGAAAAAATTGTTTACTAAGTGTTTATCGACGCTGTCCGATAGGTCGCGTAAGAACTTATTGCACGCCATGGCATCGGGCATGCTGAAGCCTTTGCGTTTACCATGCGCGATACTATTTCTAATGTCTCTTATCCTATGAAATTCTTTAACGTCATTTTCAGTCATCTGGAAATGCAGTCCATCCATTAGCAAATCCGGAATGCCTACACTCTTAACGTTTTCGAGAACGTCGATTAACTTCTGAACGCCATAGGAAGTTAGAAGCTCTGAAGGAAATTTAAAATTCTTGTCTTGTAACAGCTTGGTGAACTTTTGATATTTCCCATCGTTCTTTCTTTTGTAGGAGTCTTGTAGTTTCTTACGGCTATTAACAATGGCAACATCAGTTGGATCAATATGTTTTTGACATCTTTTGCGAGTGGCATCTATGAGTTGTGCCGGCCCACCGTGAAACTCAATCATCTCTTTAATGGCATCTAAAACATAAGCTTCAAAATAACTAAAATTGCTGATCAAAAGATATTTACTTAGGTTGTTTTTGTATTCCGCAGCATAGGATTTAAGTTGTTCTTGATTTTGATCACCCTTGAAATAATCAGGGTTGGCAAGCTGAATTCCATCAACGCCTTTCTCAATTTTCTTGATTGTCATCTTAAGTAAGGGAACGGAGTTTGAGATCAACACAGTGAAATCTAGAATCTCCTGAGTCTGTTCTTTTAAGCGTAAATATGCTTGTGTATTAGCGTACATAATATTTTCCTGTTTAATATCTGAGGTGAAACATAGCGATAATTAGAGCTTAGACCTGTGTCCATCATTTCACCCCCACCCCCAACCAAGCATCCGAAGTCAGCGGCCCCTTCAGCGTAGGCAGTGTCTCTTTCAGCCAAGCCAGCGCCAACTTTTCCTTCTCTCGCCACAACTCTTCGCCCAATCCCTTCTTCATCATCTGTATCGGCGCGCTGCCCTTGACCATGCTCTCCCTGAATTCGGTAGTGCTGCCGACGGGGAAGGCTTTGGTGACGCTGCGTATCTCGACGTTGCGGAATCCGGCATCGATCATTTCCTGTTTGAAGCGCTCTGGGTTTTCCAGTGTGGTGACGGAGCGTTGCGGTTGCGGCAGGTCGCGGTGATATGGGGTCCGCGGTGATATGGGGTCAGCATCGCAATTGATTTTTCAAACCGCCAATTGCTCAGGTGCAATACCCAACGTTTGGGCAATCTTCTCGCACGTGGCCTTCCTAACGGGCTCTTTGGCTTCCTGCTGGGCATAGGCGCTTTGCGAAACACCAAGACGGCGCGCAACTTCTGTCTGGGTGAGGCCGAGGTGTTCGCGCCAAGCGCGGATGGGTGTCATGTCTTTGTTGATGACTTTGTTGACCACGACGTTGGGGATGGTTAGTGGCATCGCTTCAATTGATTCATGCCGCCTGCGGGAACGGCTGGATGCGCGGCCGCTTGCTCTTGGCGGCAAGCCACAGTTCATAGTCGTCCTGTAGCCCCATCCACATTTCCGGGCTGGTGCCAAATGCGGCTTGCAGGCGCAAGGCCATGTCTGCCGATATGCCGGATGAGCCGTTCAATACGCGCGAGAGCGTGGCGCGCGCGACACCGAGTCTTTGCGCTGCATCAGTTACGCTCATGTCGCCCAGCCATTCGCGCAGTATTTCGCCGGGATGCGGTGGGTTGTGCATAGTCGCCATTTTGTTACCTCTTAGTGATAGTCCTGATAATCCACCAACAGCGCATCGCCATTCTCGAAACGGAAGGTAAGACGCCAGTTGCCATTGACCGTGATTGCCCAGTGTCCGGCCATGTTGCCTTTTAGTGCATGCAGCCGCCAGCCTGGGGCGGCCATGTCATCGGGGCCAAAGGGGCCAGGCTCGAATTGTTTTTTTATGCATCATCATTTCCCATTTCGTTTTTTATTTCTTTCAAAAATTTAATTCATCCTGGCCCCTTTTCCCCCTTTACTCTGTAATTTTAGAATTTGATATGTCTGTAATTTTATAGCTCTTTAGTTGCCCGCTTCTGCTTGTAATCTTGAAGACTTGGCAGTTAACCTCACTCCATTGATTTCTGTAATCTTTAATTGCATTCACACTTAGGCTGGCAACGATAAGTTGTACTAAATTATTAGTTCGACAATGTTTGGCTAGCTCAAACGCAATCGGTCGACCTTCTTTGGCTACGTAAATCCGGCCTTTGAAAGTATTGCTGTTGTAACTTGATACACGACCAGTGATTACTTCACTTCGCTCAGCTTCAAATTCTTCATGAATATAGTCATAGCTTTGAAAATCGAAGGTGCCGCCAACTGCTTTGGGGCCATCTCCATAGTCACCTAAAATGTTAGCGTTTTGCGCTGATCCTGTTTTGTATATTGGGCGGTGTATTTCAGTGATAGCTGTTGAACATTTTTCAATAAGTGCGTCAGCTTGATGCTGTTCGATTTTTGGAATTGCCAATCCAGCTTTCTTTTTGTCTTCGTAAAGCTGGCCAATAGTCTTGTCATAGTCAACATGAAAACCAAGGCTTTCCTTCACTACGTAGTCATAAAGCGAATAGATTAGATGGCCGAGCGGAGTATTTTTAGGGGTGGTTCCTAGTTTGTACCCAGCAGTAGCCACCCCTGCAATAACTAACCCAATGATTTCCCAGCTACCTTCTTTGGGTGGCAAGGCAAATATGCTGGCGCCCTTTAACGATGGGGCCTGCGTAATAATTTCATCGTTAATTACCAAATGCGTTGTTAGTGCAAGTGAACGCTGAAAGCCGATTAAAGCTTGTGATACATCATATAGATCAATTTGGTGATGCTTCGATAACGAGCCATCAAACGATAAAGTGAATTTCACGCTTGCTTCCATTTGATCTCCTTTATCAATTAATTGAAGTCACAAACTTTCGGTGGCAGGCTACGTTTCTTGAGGTGACCCATCATTTCACCCCCACCCCCAACCACGCATCCGAAGTCAACGGCCCCTTCAGCGCAGGCAATGTCTCTTCCAGCCAAGCCATCGCAAGCTTTTCCTTCTCGAGCCACAACGCTTCGCCCAAGCCTTTCTTCATCATCTGAATCGGCGCGCTGCCCTTGACCATGCTTTCCCAGAATTCGGCGGTGTCGCCGACGGGGAAGGCTTTGGTGACTTTGCGTATCTCGACGTTGCGGAACCCGGCTTCTTCCATTTCTTGTTTGAAGCGTTCGGGGTTTTCCAGTGTGGTGACGGAGCGTTGCGGTTGCGGCAGGTCGGGCTTGATGGCGCGCAGTGCGCCGAACATGGTTTGCATGGCGGGCGATTGGTCCACGGGCGCCCAACTGGTGATGGCGATGCTGCCACCGGGTTTGAGCGTGCGGTGGATTTCGGCGAAACCGCGTTGCCTGTCTGGGAAGAACATGAGGCCGAACAGCGAGAAGGCGGCGTCGAAGGTGGTATCACGATAGGGCAGGGTTTGCGCGTCGCCGCAGTGCAGGGCGATGTTGCGGTGTCCGGCTTGTTCGATCTTGTTGCGGAACACGGCGAGCATGGCTTCGGAGAAGTCGATACCGTGTACTTGTTCGGCATGCTGCGCAAGCTTGAGCGCCAGTGTGCCGGGGCCGCAGGCGACATCAAGCACGGTGGAGTTGGGTTTGAGTTTGCTGGCGGCAATGGCTTCGTCGGCGAATTGCTCGAATATGAGCATGGTGGTCTCGGCGTAGCCGTCGGCGACGAGGTTCCAGGGTTCGCTGGCGGAGAGGGGGTTGCTGTTCTGGCTCATGGTGGTTGGCGTCGAGTGGTCAGTAGGCAAATGTGAAACCGGCGGCGAAGGTGTTCTGTGGCCGCGTGTAGTCGGAAAGATTGTTCATCGGGCCGCGGTGTGCGGAGAGGGCGAAGGGGAATTCGTATTTTCCGATCCGAACCGGGGTGTTGAGCAGGAAGTTCCATGAGTCCTCGGACAAACCCAGTGAGCCGATGTTGGCCTCGGCGGAGAATTGCCAAGGCAGGTCGGTAAAGCCGAAGCCGTCGTACTTGATCCGCCACTGTACGCGGATGCGCTGGAAGTCGTTGAAACTGACGTTGCGGTTGGCGTAAGGCCCCCAGGCGACATCGGCCTCTTGTGAGGCGCGATAGGCATACCACTTGAGCGTCAGGTCGCTGCGTTCGGTGAGCATCTTCCTGCCTTCGAAGGTGATCGCGTACAGGGCGCCGACCCGGCTGATGCTGTCCATCACGGCGTTGTTGTTGCTCTGGTAGGCGTTCTGTACTGTCGTCAGGTTGTCCTGAACCGTCAGCGCCTGGCCGTTGGAAATATGTTCGAGGCCGATATCGCCCCAGTCACCCACACGGCTATAACTGCTGTCCGGTATCAGGTAACGCAAATGGATGGCCGGATTCTGGTAGCGGCTGATGACAGGAGCGGAAGGGCGGGTGTCTCTGACCGGCCACCAGTAGAAATCGTATTTGCCGGTGTAGGAAAAGAAGGGGTTGAAGCCGTAGACCACGGCTTTGGTGTCGCGGTCGACCGGGTCCTTGAAGAAGTAGCGTACCGAGATGTTGATCTCGGAAGAGGGGGCGTCGCCATCGGTGCGTTTGAACATAAAGCTGTTGCTCTCATACGGCGCGAACAGCATGCTGGATTCCTTCTTCGACTCGATGTCCATGGCCTGGAATGCGTTCGCGGAGAACGGCAGCAGGCAGGTCAGCAGGAATGCCAGCACACTGCGAACACGACAGGATCGTGACAGCGTGTGCTTCGTATCCGATGGATAGGCATGCAGGGACAAACCTGTGTGAGGTGTGTATGGATCGCGGTAGATCATATGCATCCCCTTTCCAGTCAGGTGCTGACAACATTCCCGTCTGTGCGGGTTCTTGTCTTGCGCCGCCTCCTGAACGGGGTTGCTGTCCTGAGCCTCGCGCCGTACGTGCGGCGGGATGTGCATGGGGCAGCCCTGCAAGTGGGATGGACTTTAGGGGAGCGGGGCGGGGAGTGTCAATGCAAATTGCGTTCGCGCTGCATCGCTTTTTTGAAGATTAAAAAAGAAAGCGGCCAATAGTATGGCCGCCTCCTGCTTTAGATAATTTATTAACCTCTCAAATCTACAGATTTGCCCAAAGGTATTGTGTGGCGTTGTCGTAGATGTTGTCGCCATCCACATCGATATCTAGCTGCACTTGCTGATTCAGGATCGCCGTCAATCTGGCTTTGGTGGCGCCACCGAGCGCTCCATTTGCCCCAGTCAAAAGCACAACTCCCGAAGTCGGGAACAGGTCTGTGTTCAGATTTGTGATCACCATTGGCGTTGGTGTTGTTATGTCAACATAACCTTGCAGAGAGTCGAATACTCTTCCCGAGATGACTTCCGAAACGCTTGTTGGAAACAAGATGCTGTCATAAGTATTCGTCATGACAAAATTCTGTAGCTTTGACTGCGGACCCGCGGGGCTTTGCTCCATTATCGCGTTGACCGTGATGGTCTCGGTATTGGCGGCGACATTGATTTGCATGAGGAACGAGCCATCCATACGATCAGTTATGTTCGAAGAAATATTCGTTACCTGGATATTTGAAAAGGTGATGGTGGAAGTCAGCGGTACGGCATTTGCAGCGTCCCAGGCAGAGAAGGCCATATCAAGCGTGCCACTCATTCGCATTACGCCATTTGAGTAACTTGAAAAAACAAGTGTCATCGAGCCGCTCATGGTCGTATTGTCGACCTGGCCGCTCATGGTCAGTGTGCCTCCGGAAGTGCCTGGCACGGTAGTGGCTGGAATCGATACAACTGCACCTGTGGCCGGAATCCCTGATGTTGAAGCTTGCGCGGGCGCATTTCTGGCCGCTTTGGCGAGCTCAAGTATGTAGGCGCTGATGTTGTTACGCGAGGCGGGGCTGACTGATGCACCAGTCATGATATTTGTACTGCTGGCACCCCCCAATACATTGCTGGCCAAAGCACTTCCATTGGCTACCGTAATGGTTGCGGGGGTTGTTGACCCTGTATAAGCCAGGTTCGCCGGGGTTGTAGAAGTGGAGCCACCGCCCCCTCCACCACCACATGCTGACAAAAACATGGCAATTACGATTCCAACCCTAGGCAGTCTGAACATATTCTTATCCTCAATATTTAACAAAGTCATATCGCAAGAATGAGCGGGACTCTATGTCTTGCGCCAGCCATCCTGTTCTGGGGACTTTGCCTTGTGCCTCGCGCCGTTCGTGCGGTGCGATGTGCGTGGGGCAGATCTGCAAGTGGGCCGGACTTTATGTGAGTGGGGCGGGGAGTGTCAATGCTGACGACATGGGAATACAGATATCCCCCTTCGTGGAAGCGGAGCGAGGGGGATGGCCTGTTGCTAGTGCTTGGCAGGCTTGATGAGGCTGATGATCTGCGCGCTGGGCTTGTTGTTGCCGTCGTCGTAATAGGGCTTGGCCTCGTCGAAGCCGAGCAGTTCGGCCAGCTCCCGCTCGCGTTCCGAGATCAGTGCGAAGCAGTCCTTGATGTCCTGGATGGTGTCGCCGGATAAGGGGTTGGGGCGGCCGCCGAGCGGTGTGGCGTCGCGCACGACGCTGCCCAGTGTCTTGCGCATCAGGCGCAGGATCTGTTGTTCCTTGCTCAATTCTTCTGTGCTCATGGCTGCATTCCGGTGAGGTTGGAGGCAAAGACTTTAACCGGAATTGCAACGAATAGGCCCTTCTTGTTAAAGGGTAATATTCGCTTCCGCGGGCTGATTTGGATTATCATCTGGTCGCCGGCTTGCTGGCAGGAGGAGAGTACCGAAGGTGAAACCAACGTTGTTGAGAATTTCACGAATCAGGTACTGAATATGTCTAAACCGGTAGATTCAACTATCAATCCTGCTATCCACGCGAGACAGACGGCGTTGCTTTACCGCAATGTCGGTCTGGGCCAGGTCATCACGGTATTGGCATCGGTTCCCACCGCTTATCTCGGTTATATCAGCCGGCCCGGAACCATCATTTTGCTGTGGTTGTTCAGCATGGTGCTCACGGCCTATGCACGCTTCCGCCTTGCACAGCGTTATCAGGCTGCAAAACCGTCCGATGTCGAATCCATCAATTGGTCTACAAGCTATATCCGTCTGGTCATCGTGCAGTCTGTGCTGTGGGTGGTTGGCTGCGGTTCGATCATGTGGGGCAATACGGATTCTTACCGCTTTCTGGCGGTGCTGATCCTGGCTGGCATGGTTGCGGGGGCGGTGCCTATCCTTTCCACGATCAGGCGCGCATTCCGGGCGTTTGCCTTGCCGATCGTGATCGGCACGATGATCATCATCTTTGCGGATGCTTCAGCGCCTGTGCACTATGTGCTGGGCTTCACGCTGATCGTCTTCCTCGGGGGCGTGTTGCGCAGTGCCGATTACTTCAACGAGGTGCTGGTGGAATCCATTACGGTGGCGCTGGAGAAGAGCCACCTGGTGAGAAAGGCCGAAGCCGCTGCGCGTGCCAAAGATGCGTTCCTGGCAAACATCAGTCACGAGATACGTACGCCGATGAACAGTATGCTCGGCATGGCGCAACTGGCATTCAAGGGCGAGAGCGATCCGCAGCTGCGCGAATATCTCAAGAAGATCCAGTCTTCCGGCGAGCATCTGCTGGGTATCATCGATGACATTCTGGATATTTCGAAGCTCGATGCAGGCAAACTGAGTATCGAGGTGGTGGATTTTGAACTGGCCAAGTGCATCGAGACGCTGAAGAACCTGATTGGCACGAGAGCCGAGGATAAACATCTCAAGTTGTCCATCGAGATCGACCCTGCCGTGCCACGCTATCTGCGCGGCGATCCGCTGCGGCTGTGTCAAGTGCTGACCAACCTGGTCAACAACGCGATCAAGTTCACCGAAAAAGGCGAGGTCACGGTCCGTGTCAAGCGGCAGGGTGAAGGCAAAGATGCACAGCTGTACTTTGAAGTGCAAGACACCGGTGTGGGCATGAGCCGGGATGAGATCACCATGCTGTTCCAGCCGTTCCAGCAGACGGATAGTTCAACGACGCGCAAATATGGCGGCACAGGGCTGGGCTTGTTCATCTGCAAGCAGCTGGTCGACATGATGGAAGGCGGCAAGATCGGGGTGGAGAGTTTTCCGGAGCGTGGCAGTACCTTCTGGTTCACGGTGCGCCTGATCGAAGGTGTGCCGCCGAGCAGTTCGAAATCGTCTGAAACCGGCAATCACGACTCCAGCGTGCTGGCGAAGATCAAAGGCGCGCACATCCTGGTGGTCGATGACAACCTGTTCAATCTGGAAGTGGCAGAGGATTTTCTGCTTGAGGCCGGAGCGGTCGTGTCGACTTGCAGCAATGGCAAGGAGGCTCTGGCACTGCTGCACTTGCAACATTTCGATGGGGTGTTGCTGGATGTGCAGATGCCTGTTATGGATGGTATCGAGACGGTGCAGAAGATGCGTGCGGAACCGTCTCTTCGTGATGTGCGAGTGATAGGCCTGACCGCCAACGCTTCCAAGGAAGACACGGAGCGCTATCTGAGCGCGGGCATGGACGATGTCATCGTCAAGCCCTTCAAATACCAGACGCTCTTCACCACGCTCGCCAGGTGGCTGCCGAGTCATTCATCAGGAGCGGCGAGCAGTGCGCAGAGGACGGCGACGAACCAAGCGCAAAAGGATGCGGCGAAGACCAGACCTGAATTGAAACGCGATCTGCAGATCATCGACCTGTCGGTACTGGCCGATATGGTAGGCAGCGATTTCAAAAAATTCATCGCACGCGCCAGAAGTTTTGATGAGTCACTCGATAAAGACCTGGCGGCGATCGAGGATGCATTGGCACGCAAAGATCTGGCAGCGCTGGGTGCGTTGGGACACCACTGCAAAACACCCGCGCGGATGGTCGGGGCGATGGGGTATGCAGACCTGTGTCAGGCACTGGAAGACAACGCGCACGATGGTGATCTGGGGCGTGCACAGGATATCGTTGCGAAACTTCGTCAGTTACTGCCACAGATCAAGGAGCGGATAGAGGCGGCTTTGTCGCAGTCCAATTGATATTTCGCAGTAAACAATCGCCCGGCATCTGAACTGACCCCGTAAAGTTGGACAGGCAAGTCAGGCGGTTAAAGGAAAGGACTGAGTTCTGTAGTTTACGGGGCTCAGTCCTTTTAGTTTTTGCTTGATGCGATCGTGATTGTAATAGTG
>JAHJQE010000028.1 GCA_018819205.1 Gammaproteobacteria bacterium | reverse complement strand
CCGTGGGGGGTACCGCCGTATTCGACGAAGCAGGCTTCGAGGCTGGGCTCGATGCGAGTGATGATGGCTTTGTAGATGTTGCTCTTGCGTGATTCCTTGCCGGCGGTTTCGATATCGAGGTCGACCAGTTTCTGACCGTCCACGATGGCGACGCGGAGTTCTTCCGGCTGCGTCGCATTGAATAACATGCGTTTCATTTTTTTCTCCCGCGCTCTGACACGGGCAGGACAAAGCTACACGCTTATGGGCGCGCGAGAAGGTGGATATTCGAATCGTGTTGCTGACGATGGTCCAAGTACTTGTTCTCGTTGTTAGTTTGTCTTTGTTTGTGTGTCGCCGATCGGCTGGGCAACACACTAAAATCTATTCTGCTTGGTGCTTAGAGCGCGCAAATCAATTACCATCACTGCTTGTCTCCGGTGAGTGAGATTAACCGGGCGGGGCTGCTTCGTAGGCGGCTTGATTGCCTGCCTTGGGTTGGACGGGGAATAAATGAACATCCCGTTTCGACGAAGGCGCACACGCGAGGCGCGGAGTATATTCAATAATGAGCGGTTTAGGCAAAGAATCCGTAACTTGGGTCGAAATAGATGAGGGTGGCGAAGGCCAGCGCATCGACAATTTCCTGTTCAAGCACCTGAAAGGCGTCCCCAAGAGCCATATCTACCGCATCCTGCGCGGCGAGGTCAGGGTCAACAAGAAGCGTATCGACCAGACATATCGCCTGCAAATGGGCGATGTTTTGCGCATCCCACCCATCCGCGTCGCCGAAAAGCCCGAGACCGAGTACGTTCCGGCCACTGAATTCCCTATCCTTTATGAGGATGAAGCGCTGATCGCCATCAACAAACCGGCGGGCACGGCAGTGCACGGCGGCAGCGGGGTGAGTTTCGGCGTCATCGAGCAGATGCGCAGTGCGCGGCCGCAGGCCAAGTTCCTGGAACTGGTGCACAGGCTGGACCGTGAGACCTCCGGCGTGCTGCTGATCGCCAAGAAGCGCTCGGCGCTGGTCGGCATGCACGAGATCATGCGCGAGGGCAACAGCGACAAGCGCTATTACGCGCTGGTGCTGGGCGAGTGGCACAACGCGCGACAGCACGTGAAGCTGCCGCTGCACAAGTTCGACACCCCGCAGGGCGAGAAGCGGGTGATGGTGCGCGAGGACGGCCAGCAGTCCCATACCATCTTCAACCTGCAAAAGAACTGGCCGGGCTACGCGCTGCTGGAAGCCGAACTGAAGACCGGGCGCACCCACCAGATCCGCGTGCACCTGTCCCACTTGGGCTTTCCCATCGCGGGCGACGACAAATACGGTGACTTTGCTCGCAACAAGGAATTGATGAAGCAGGGGCTTAAGCGCATGTTCCTGCATGCGCACAGCATCAGTTTCAAACACCCGCTGACCGAAGAGCCGCTGACTATCGATGCACCACTGGCCCCGGAGTTGCAGAAATTCCTTGAGCGACTGGACAAGGCGCTATGACCCAGCCAGTCCGTTCCGAGCGTGCCTTGCTGCTGACGCTGGCGGCCATCCAGTTCAGCCATATCCTCGACTTCATGATCATGATGCCGCTGGGACCGATGCTGATCGATGAACTCGGCATCACCACGCATGAGTTCGGTCTGCTGGTCGCCTCCTACAGTTTCAGTGCGGCGTTCTCCGGTCTGTTCGCAGCCACCTTCGTCGACCGTTTTGAACGCAAGCGCTTCCTGCTGGTGATCTTCGTGCTGTTCGGGCTGGCGACTCTGGCCTGCGCCATCGCGCCGGGCTATGCCACGCTGCTGGTTGCGCGCGGTCTTGCCGGGGCGTTCGGCGGCGTGCTGGGCGCCTTGGTGCAGACCATCGTCGGCGATACGATCCCGTTCGCGCGGCGCGCCAAGGCCAGCGGTACCGTGGCGGCGGCGTTCTCGTTCTCGACCGTGGCGGGTGTGCCGCTCTCGCTGTGGCTGGCCAGCCTGTTCCATTGGCGTGCACCGTTCGTGTTCATCGTGCTGCTGGTGGTGATCTTCCTGTTCATCGCCAATCGCACATTGCCCGAACTGAGCCATCATCTGAGCCGGGAAAAGCGCGCCCATCCCTTCATAGACTTGTTCGCAGTGATGCGCGACCCCAATCACTGGCGTGCCATGACACTGTCCGCCATGATCATCTTCTCCGGCTTCACTGTGATCCCTTACATCACCGTGTATGCCGTGAACAACATCGCCATCAGCCAGCACGAAATCGCCTATATCTATCTGGCAGGCGGCGCGGCCACTTTATTCACGGCGCGCGCGATCGGCCACTGGGCGGATGCGGCGGGCAAGGTCAAGGTCTACCGCATCGTCGCGTTCTGCGCCATGCTGCCCATTCTGTTGGTGACGCAGGTCGAGCATGCCTCGCTCGGCCTGTGGCTGGTGTTCACTACCTTGTTCTTCGTGCTGGTCTCCGGTCGCTTCATCCCGGCCATGGCTATCATCACTTCGGCGGCACAGCCAAAGTTGCGCGGCACATTCATGTCGCTCAACGCCACCGTGCAATCGCTGGCGATGGGACTGGCTGCCACGCTCAGCGGCTTCATCATCACGCAGGATGCCAGCGGCCAGGTCGTGGGCTATGGCAATGTCGGTTATGTCGCCATCACCGCCAACCTGCTGGCGATGTGGTACGTCTCACGCATCGTGATGCACGATGCGCATCCGAACCTGCCGGACGTCGCGCCCAAATAAGCAGTGATGTTTGGCTGCAGATTTCCGACAACTCGGGCAACCAAGCATATTGGGGGAAAGCCCTAGCGCCTCTCCCGGTGCAGGAACACCGTGACTTCCTCGCGGTCATGGTAGAGCTGCTTGGCGTCCAGCCGGTAGCGCAGTCTTTTTTTGTTGAGTGCGGCGCGCATCGTATCGAGCGCAACCTTTAACGCTTCCACGCGTTTCTTCATCGGCAGTTTGAGGTTGAAGATCGCATTCATGCTCAGGCCGCCGACTATCCATTCCGTCATCAAGGCCGCGACGCGTTGCGGCTGTTCCACCATGTCGCATACCAGCCAGTCCACCGGGCGTTGCGGACGGAATTTGAATCCGTCCTGGCGCAGGTGTTTGATGTCGGGATGCCCGGCCGCTGCGCCCTTGAGCGGGCCGTTGTCCACGGCGGTGACTTTCAGACCGCGCTGCACCAGTTGCCAGGTCCAGCCGCCAGGGGCGGCGCCCAGATCGACGGCAGTCATCTTCGGTTTCAGCCATTGAGACTGTTCCTGTTCGTCCAGAAACACCTCGAACGCTTCCGCCAACTTCAGATAGGAACGGCTGGGCGCGTCGGCGGACATGCTGACGCGGTGGATGCCGTTGAGCGCGTCGCTGCTGTTGCGCGGATCGCTCGTGGCGATCAGGGCACGTTCCTCGGACGGGAAGAAGATGTGCAGGCGCGGCAAGACGGGGTCGTCCACCAGACGTTCGTTGTCGCGTAGTGCCTGCTCAATCAAAGGTTGGAAGCGTTTGGTGAAGCCGGACAGAGTCTTGCCGTCGTTGGTATCGGGGACTTCCAGATACAGCGCGCCGAATCGTTCCGGTGTTTGCGGGATGGCGGCGAGCAAGGGCGTGAGCCGGTCGCGCTCGGGCAGGTCGCTCACTTCGCCATGCAGTTTCAGCAGTTGGCGCGCGAAAGCGAGTTGTTTATAAGCCAGTCGCGCTTTGCCTTGCAGCACCAGATAGCCGCTGTTTTCGATGGCTTCGACCGGTTTGGCCTGGGTCTCGTCCACGCAGTCGCGTTCGAAACCGGGACGGCAATACACCAGCCAGGCGGGGAGTGTGTGATCGATCATGTGTAGGAGCGCAAGCGCGGTAAGTGGATGTGCCAGCGGATCGCCGCGAGCCGCAGCGATACCGTCATCAACATGGCGAACAGGATGGACAACGTGCGTTCCACTGCCAGCGTGTCGAGCAGGATCAGCAGCAGTGCGCCGATCAGCGAGGCGGTGGCGTAGATGTCAGTGCGGAAGATCAGCGGCACTTCGTTGCACAGGATGTCGCGAATCACGCCGCCGAAAACGCCGGTGATGACGCCCATCAGGGCCGCGATGAACCAGTGCACATGCAGATTCAGGGCGACGGTGGTGCCGATCACGGTGAACAGCGCGAGTCCGAGCGCGTCCGGCAGCAGGAAGAAGTTCTTCGGAATGGGTAGCCTGCGTCCAAGGAAGAAGGTCGCCACGGCAGCGGCGATGCCGACAGCCACATAGATCGGATCATTGATCCAGTACACGGGCAGACGCCCGAGCAGGATGTCGCGCACCGTACCGCCGCCGATGCCGGAAATGACGGCGATCACGGCTACGCCGAACAGGTCGAGGTCGCGCCGGTGCGCTTCCAGCGTGGCGGTGATAGCGCAGACGGCAACAGCGCACAGATCGAGGGTGTGTATCAGGCTCATGGTTGTATTAGGCAGGAGGGCGCGCATTATACGAGGTGTGGCGCGGCCAAGTGGTAGAATCCGCGCCTCATTTTTTGGTGGTGCAAGATGGAAAAGTGTTATGAATTGATCGTCTTCGACTGGGACGGCACGGTGATGGACTCCACGGCGGTAATCGCGACCTCTATCCAGTCGGCTTGCCGCGATCTGGCGCTGCCGGTGCCGAGCGACGAGGATGCGCGCCATGTGATAGGCATGGGGCTGGCCGAGGCTTTGCGGCATGCGGTGCCGGCCGCGCCGGAAGATATGTATGAGCCGTTGGCTGATCGCTATCGGCATTATTTTCTGGCGCAGGATCAAACCATTCCGCTGTTCTCCGGCGCGCGCGAAACCATCGCGGAATTGCACGAGGCAGGGCATTTGTTGGCGGTGGCGACCGGCAAGAGCCGCAAGGGGCTGGATCGCGTGCTGGAAAGCAGCGGCCTGCGCAGCTATTTCCATGCCTCGCGCACAGCGGACGAGACCTTCTCCAAACCTCACCCGGCCATGCTGCAAGAGCTGATGGATGAACTGGGCATGCAGCCGGAACAGGTGCTGATGGTCGGCGACACCACGCACGATCTGCAGATGGCGATCAATGCCGGGGTGGATGCAGTCGGTGTGACTCACGGTGCACACCCGGAAGATCAACTGCGCGAGCTGCAGCCGCTGGCGTTGCTGGATGATTTCAATGAATTGCGCGCTTGGCTGAAGACCAACGCCTGAGATGATTATTTGAGGAGTGCAACATGTCTGAACTAGGCGATAACTGGGAACGCAACGTACTGGAGAAGCTGGCGATGTCAGCCATTCAGGAGCAGCGCCGTACGCGCCGCTGGGGGATATTCTTCAAACTGCTGACCTTCATTTACCTGTTCTTACTGTTCGCAATGGTGATGGATATCGCCAGCGAAAAGGGAGACGGTCTGGCCGGCGGCAAGCATACGGCGCTGATAGATGTGCGAGGTGTGATCTCGTCCGACAGCATGGCCAATGCGGACAACCTCATCGCCAGCCTGCAGGATGCTTATAAGGATAAGCATACGGCGGGCATCATCCTGCGCGTGAACAGCCCCGGTGGCAGCCCGGTGCAAGCCGGTCTGGTGAACGACGAGATCAAGCGCCTGCGCACATTACATCCAGAGATCCCGTTGCATGTGGTAGTGGAGGATATGTGTGCCTCCGGCGGCTATTTCATCGCGGCGGCGGCCGACAGCATCTATGTGAACAAGGCGAGCATCGTCGGCTCCATCGGCGTGCTGATGGACGGTTTCGGTTTCACCGGCACCATGCAGAAGCTGGGCGTGGAGCGCCGTTTGATGACCGCTGGCGAGAACAAAGGCTTCATGGATCCGTTCTCGCCACGCAATCCCAAGCACGAAGCGTTCACCAAGTCCTTGCTGGAAGACATCCACCAGCAGTTCATCGCCGTGGTGCGCGACGGGCGCGGCAAACGACTGAAGGAGACACCGGAGATGTTCAGCGGCCTGTTCTGGACCGGCGACAAGGCAATAGCGATGGGGCTGGCGGACGCGATCGGCAGCGTGGATTCCGTGGCACGCGATGTCATCAAGGCCGAGACAGTGGTCGACTTCACCGCACGCGAGAACATAGCGGACCGTCTGGCGAAAAAGCTAGGGGCCGGGGTGGCCAGCATGTTCCCTGGATTCGGTGCTCAGAGCGAAGGTGTGACGCTACGCTAGATCGGCCTTCAGCGCGTCGAGGCTAGTGATCGGTGGCAGGCACTGCGTGCCACGACACAGCCAAGCGGTGGTCGAACTCTGTCGTGGCTTGGCCAGCGCAGGAGGTAAGTCCTGCTCGTCTCCTTTCAGCGCGATCACCATCAGATCAGGTTCATAGAGTTCACGGATAGCCGCCCGCCAGGCGGCTGTTTCATCACCGCATAACACCAGTAGCGACGGCGGCTGCAACAATTCGGCCAGTGCCGTGTTGAGGCTGCAACACTGACTTGCGGCTTGCTGCATCAGAGGGTAGAACAGTCGTAGACAACGCTCGGCAGCATCACGATAACGAAGTTCCCCGCTCAGTTCGCTCAATCGCAACAAGGCTTGTGCCGCGATGCCGTTGCCGGATGGTGTGGCGTTGTCCTGTCCGGTCTTGTTGCGCTGGATCAGTGCCTCGTGGTCATGGCCGGTGAAGTAGAAGCCGCCGTTCTCACGATCCTCGAACCGTGCCAGTAATGCATCGGCGAGCTGGATCGCGAACTGCATGTCGGTTGCACGGTACTCGCTCTGCAATGATTCCAGTGTTGCATCCAGCAGGAAGGCGTGGTCGTCCAGATAGGCATTCAGATGGGTCTTGCCGTCCTTGTGTGTGGCGTACAGCTTGCCGTCCTGCCACAAGGTGTTGTGCACGAAATCCATGGCGCGTTGCGCGGAGGCTTGCCAATCGCTCCGTCCGAACACGCGCGCCGCCTTCGCCATGCCGGCGATCATCAGTCCATTCCAGCTACCCAATATCTTTTCATCGCGACCGGGGCGGACGCGTTGTTCACGTGCGGCAAACAACTTAGCCTGTGCCGATGCAAGCAGCGCGGTCGCCTGTTGCAGATCGAGTCGCAGCGACTGTGCGATCTCGCTCAGCGGTCGGCTCACGCGCAGGTTCCACGCGTGGTTCTCGAAGTTGGGCGTGCTGTCCAGGCCGTAATAAGGTTTGACGACGGCGTACTCCGCTTCGCTCAGCAGGTCGCGGATGTCGTTGCGCTGCCACACATAGAATTTGCCTTCCTCGTGTTCCGAGTCGGCATCCAGCGATGCGTAATATCCGCCAAGCGGTGACTGCATCTCGCGTATCACCCAGTCTGCGGTCTGCGCCACGATGCGCGCGAACAGCGGATCGTGACTGTTCAGCCATGCGTCACAGTACAGGCCGAGCAGCAGTCCGTTGTCGTACAGCATCTTCTCGAAGTGCGGAATGTCCCAGCTCGCGTCCACACTGTAGCGACAGAAACCGCCGCCGAGTTGGTCATACAACCCACCAAGTGCCATCTGCTGCAGGGTGAACAGGGCGACATGGCGCGCGTCCTCATCCTGATGCGCCTTGGCCTGACGCAACAGTAGATAGAGTTCGGCCGGATGCAGGAATTTGGGTGCGTCGCCGAAACCACCGTTCACGCGGTCACAATCCTGTTTCAGTTGCTGCACTGCAACGGTGAGCGATGAGATGTCGAGAGATGTTTCCTCACTACCCGGTTGCGGTTGCCAGGCGGCGAGGGCGTTGATCAGTTGCTGGCTCTGCGCGGCGAGTTCCTTGCGATTCTCGTTGTAGGCTTGCGCGAGTTTTACAAGCAGTTGCGGAAAACCGGGCAGGCCGTAGCGCGCTTGCTTGGGGAAGTAGGTGCCGCTGTAGAACGGTGTACCGTCCGGCGACAGGAACATGGTCAGCGGCCAGCCGCCGCTGCGGCGCGACAACAGGAAATGCGCGTTCTGGTAGATCTGGTCGAGGTCGGGGCGTTCTTCCCTGTCCACCTTGATGTTGATGAAGTGCTCGTTCATCACGGCTGCAACATCATCGTCCTCGAACGATTCATGCGCCATCACATGGCACCAGTGGCAGGCCGAGTAGCCGATGGAGAGCAGGATGGGTTTATCCTGCTCGCGTGCCAGCTGCAGAGCGTCTGGTGACCATGGATGCCAGTTCACGGGATTGTCTGCATGCTGAAGCAGATAGGGGCTGGTTTCGTGGATGAGATGGTTGGTCATCAGTGCAGGAGCGGCTTGAGGTGGTGCATCACATTTTGCAGGATACGTGCTTGCGCAGCGGCGTTCGGGTGCAGGTTATCCGGCAGGAACTGATCGGGCGGGATGCCCTCCAGCATGAAGGGCAGCAGGGCTAAGCCGTGTCTTTTGGCAAGCTTGGGATACATAGCGCGGAAGCGTTCCGTATAAGCGGGGCCATAGTTCGGTGGCAACTGGATGCCAAGCAGCAAAACCCTGGCTTTGGCTTGCTTGGCGCGCTTGATGATGGTGTTCAGGTTCTTTTCAGTCTCGGCTAGTGGTGTGCCGCGCAACCCGTCGTTGGCACCCAGTTCGACGATCACGATCGCGGGCTGGTGTTGGATAAGTGCCTTGTCGATACGACGCAGTCCACCGGACGTCGTCTCGCCACTGATGCTGGCATTGATCACTGTGTAGGGAGTGTCTTTCAATTCCTGTTGCAGCAGGTGTGCCCAGGAAGCTTCACGCGCAATGCCGTATCCGGCTGATAAACTGTCGCCGAAGACGAGGATGTTGCTGGCGGCCTGCGAGAAGTTCGAAAGCGACAGGGTAACGAACAGCAAAATGAATTTGAGGATGGGGTTCATGGCAACGATTGTGCAAGCAGCAGGGCTCACCAAGCAAGTGATGAGTGGCGAAAGTCCGCTCATTATCCTGCATGACGTCAGTTTCGCGGTGGAAGCGGGCGATAGCCTTGCTATCGTCGGGGCTTCCGGTTCTGGTAAATCCACCTTGCTCGGTCTGCTGGCCGGACTGGATGTGCCGAGCAGCGGCAATGTGTCGTTGAATGGCACGGACATCTTTACGCTGAATGAAGACGGTCGCGCGCGTTTGCGCGGCGAACTGGCCGGTTTCGTATTCCAGTCTTTTCAGTTGTTGCCCGCGCTGAACGCACTGGAGAACGTGATGCTGCCGCTGGAACTGGTCGGGATGAGCGATGCTCGCCAGCGCGCCGAGGAGTCATTGGTGCAAGTCGGGCTCATGGCCCGTGCGCATCACTTGCCCAAGCACCTGTCCGGCGGCGAGCAGCAGCGCGTCGCGCTCGCCAGAGCCTTCGTGACCCGGCCGAAGATACTGTTCGCCGATGAACCCACCGGCAACCTGGATGCCGCCACCGGCGCACAGGTGATCGAACTGATGCTGGAACTGAACCGGGCGCAGGGCACGACCTTGATACTGGTGACGCATGACGACAAGCTGGCGGCACGCTGCAAGCGGCAGCTGCGTCTGGCAGCGGGGCAGGTGGTGGCGTGAACCTGTTGCGACTTTCCTTCAATCTTCTGCGTCGCGACTGGCGTGCCGGCGAGTGGCGCGTGCTACTGCTGGCACTGGTGCTGGCTGTTGGCAGCTTGGCGACCGTTGGTCTGTTCGCCGACCGTGTGCGGCAGGCTTTGCAGCAGCAGGCACAGAGCCTGATCGGGGCTGATCTGCGCATCACGTCCACGCGTCCTTTCTCTCCCGACTATAGAAAGCTGGCCAGTGCGCACGGCCTGCAGGTGGTGCAGAGCCGTACCTTTCCCAGCATGGTGTCGCATGGCGAGCGGGTGTTGCTGAGCGAGTTGCAGGCGGTGGAACGCGGTTATCCATTGCGCGGCAAGATAGAGATCGACGATGGTGTGCAGCATGTGGCACAGGCGATCCCGTCTGCGGGTACGGTGTGGGTGGACGAGCGTCTGTTGCGTCGTCTTGGTCTGGAGGTCGGCGGCGAGGTTGGTATCGGGTTGCGGCGATTCAAGGTGGCGGCGCACATCGTGAAGGACATTGACCAGTCCATCGGTTTCGCCAGTTTTGCACCGCGCGTGCTGATGAACGAAATCGACTTGCCAGCGACGGGATTGCTGCAGGAAGGTAGCCGGCTCTCCTATCGCTTGCTGATCGCAGGCGAGGCGAAACAGATCGCCACATTGAAGCAGGCACTACAGGCGAAGCTTTCAGGCAACGAGAAGCTGGAGGATGTGCGCGATGCACGGCCGGAGATACGCACCGCTCTGGAACGTGCAGAGAGTTTCCTTGGTCTGGCTGCACTCACCGCAGCAATCCTGGCCGGGGCCGCGATGGCGCTGGCGGCACGTCGTTTCGTGGCGCGTCATCTGGATGGTTGCGCGGTGATGCGCTGTCTGGGCGCTCAGCAAGGGCAGGTGCTGTGGCTGTTCCTGTATCAGTTCATCCTGCTCGGTGTCATTGCGGTCCTGTTCGGTAGCTTGCTGGGTTATGTCACGCAAGCTTTGCTGGTGGAGAGCATCGCCAGCATGCGCGAGGCGGATCTGCCGCTTCCGGGAGTGATGCCGCTATTGCAAGCGGCAGTGAGCGGCTTCGCTTTGTTGCTTGGTTTCGCATTCCTGCCTTTGTTGCAGTTGCGCCGGGTGTCGCCATTGCGTGTGTTGCGGCGCGAACTGGGTGCGCCACAAGCCAGCGGCTGGCTGGTGTATGGCGTTGCGACCTTGGTGCTGGCGATACTGTTCCTGTGGCATGCCGGTTCGCTGAAGCTGGGAATGGCAGTGCTATTTGGCTTGCTGGCAGGGTTGGTCCTGTTTGGCTGGATGGCCTGGCTGTTGCTGCATGGTCTGGCGCGCAACGTATTCTTCCTCGGCGCACAGTGGCGTCATGCCTTTAACAACCTGTCCCGCCATGGCCGCAGTGCCGCGGTACAGGTGGTGGCGCTGAGTCTGGGCGGCATGGCGCTGCTGGTGTTGACATTGGTGCGGGGCGACCTGCTGCAAGGCTGGGAGAGTAAGTTGCCACCGGAGACGCCGAATCGTTTTGTGGTGAACATCCAGCCAGACCAACTGGATGCGGTCGCGGATTTCTTCAAGCGCCAGGCACTGCCAGTCCCGGAGATGCAGCCTATGATTCGTGGCAGACTGGTCGAGATCGCTGGCCGTGCCATCAATGGGGACAGTTACCCGGACCCGCGTGCAAGGGGGCTGGTGGAACGCGAGTTCAATCTTTCTTATATGACGCAGATGCCCGGGTGGAACCAGCTGGTGAGCGGAAAGTGGTGGGTCGATAGCGGGAAGGAAGAACTTTCGGTGGAGGAGGGCATCGCCCAGACTCTGGGCATCAAGCTTGGCGACAGGCTCACCTACGATGTGGCGGGAAGTCGTTTCACGGCCAAGGTCACCAGCCTGCGCAAGGTGGAATGGGATTCCATGAAAGTGAACTTCTTCGTCATCGCCACGCCGGCACTGTTGCAGGATTTTCCGTCCAGCTACTTGTCGAGCTTTTATCTGCCACCTGACAAAGTGCAGGCGGGAGATGATCTGTCGCGCGAATTCCCGAACCTGCTGCTGATCGACACCGGGGCAGTGATCGCACAGGTGCGCGGCATCATGGACCAGATTGCGCAGACGGTGAGTGCGGTGTTCCTGTTCACCCTGCTGACCGGGCTGGCCGTGCTGTATGCCGCCCTGTTGTCCACACAGGACGAGCGTAGCCACGAAGCAGCGATATTGCGCACACTGGGGGCAGATAGCCGCTATCTGCGTCGCCTGCACCTGTCCGAGTTCGCCGTGCTGGGTGGCTTGAGCGGTTTTTTTGCGGCGGCAGGCGCGGTGCTGCTGGGCTGGGTGCTGGCGCGTTTCGTGCTGGAGATTCCCTACCATACGGATATTTCCATCTGGTTT
>JAHJQE010000027.1 GCA_018819205.1 Gammaproteobacteria bacterium | reverse complement strand
CCGCCACATCGTCGTCCTGCATCGCAATAGGCGCGCCGATGACGGTGGCCTGTACGAACTCGTCGTTCTCGCCACGCGCGTAGGCTGCTGTCAGGCCGGCCTGTGCATCGGCCGCGCTGAACGGGGCGGTGGCGGAGGTAAGCAGGTCATAGGCGATCTGCACCCGCTCCCAGCGGTTGTCCCTGTCCATGGCGAAGTAACGCCCCACGATGCTGGCGATACGTCCCGCGCCCAATTGCTTGCATTGTGCTTCCAGAGCTTGCAGGGATTGCGCTGCGCTGCGCGGCGGGGTGTCGCGACCATCGAGGAAGGCATGGACATAGATCTTTTCCAGTCCGGCCTGGGCGGCCATCTTCACCATAGCGTGGATGTGTGTCTCGTGGCTGTGCACGCCGCCGGGCGAGAGCAAGCCCATGATGTGGAAGGCGCTGCCGTTGCGCTGGGCGGTCGCCACGGCTTCGGAGAAAACCGGGTTGGTGTAGAAGCTGCTGTCCTCGATGGCCAGATCCACCTTGGTCAGTTCCTGATAGACCACACGTCCCGCACCGATGTTGAGATGGCCCACTTCGGAGTTGCCCATCTGACCGCGCGGCAGACCGACATGCAGCTCGGAGGTGTTGATCAGGGTGTGCGGATACTCACTCCATAGACGGTCCCAGTTGGGCTTGCGGGCATGGGATACGGCATTGAAGTCGCTGTCCTCGCGATAGCCGAAGCCATCCAGGATGAGCAGGAGTACGGGTGTAATTGCTTGAGTGGAACGGTCGGTCATGCTGGCTTTTTTCTCACCAAAATATCAGAATATGAGCAGTTGCTAATCAATCATCATGCGATGATCGTTGCGAAAAGCGATTTTAGCCGATTTCGGCAGGCCATAAGGCTCCACCTCAAAATGATGGCAGATGAATATGACGAACAAATTGATCGATAAGGACGAAGACATCCTGCAGGCTTCTCTTGCGATGAAGGCCATCGCGCACCCTTTGCGGCTCAAGGTGTTATGCGTATTGAGTGACGGTGAGCTCAGTGTGCAGGAGATCGTTGACAGCGTCGGTACATCGCAGAGCAATATCTCCCAACACTTGGCCATCCTGCGTGACAAGGGCGTACTCGCCACGCGCAAGGATGCCAATCGCGTGTTCTATCGCATCGGCGACCCACGTACCGTCAAGCTGGTGGGTATGATGCGCGACGTATTCTGCTCGATCTGAGCTCAATTAACCTACTGATACAGTAGGCCTTGCCAAGCATATTAGAATTCGCTAATATGCGCGCATTCTTTTTTTCGAGGTGGTGACATGAAGCTTGATTCCCGTGTGTTGTTCGGCCTTTCGGCCATGGTATTGGGCATGTCGGCGCAGGCGGCGGAGCCCTTGGCGCTGGCGCCGGTGCAATATCGCGAGGTGGAGCAGACCTACAGTGTCGACGGCGTGGTCGAAGCGACGCGCCAGTCCACAGTGTCGGCCCAGATCTCGGGTCGCGTGAAGGCGATCTTCTTCGATGTGGGTGACCGCGTCAGCAAGGGGCAGATACTGCTCAAGATCGATGAACGCGAAGCCGAACAGGCGCTGGCCGGTAGCCGCGCGCAGCTGTCTCAGGCACAGGCGGCCCTGCAGAACGCACGGCTGAACTATGAACGTTCGCAGGAACTGTTCAAGCAGAAGTTCATCAGCCAGGCCGCACTGGACAAGGCCAAGTCGGATTACGAGATGGCCAAGGCGCAAGCCGAGGCCAGCGAAGCCGGAGCGCAGCAGTCCGCGCTGGCACAGAGCTATACCTCCGTCATCGCCCCCTATGCGGGCGTGGTGTCGGCCCGCATGGTCGAGATGGGCGAGATGGTCACGGTGGGCAAGCCGCTGATGACCGGTTTCGACCCTTCGCAGCTGCGCGTGATCGCCAATGTGTCGCAGGACCGTCTGAAAGACATCGGTGCGCGCCCCGAGGTGACTGTAGAAGTCCCTTCGTTGAAACGCTGGGTCAAAGCTGCATCGGTCACCGTGCAACCGTCGGCCGACCTGCGCACCCACAGCACACAGGTGCGCATCGACCTGCCTTCCAATCAAGCCAGTCTCTATCCGGGAATGTTCGTGCGCACGCATTTCGTAGTGGGCAAAGAGAACAAACTGCTGATCCCGACCAGTGCAGTGGTGCGCCGCAGCGAAGTGGTGGCGGTGTACGTAGTGGATGAGAAGGGTGTGCCGCGCTTGCGCCAGGTCCGCCTTGGCGAAGCCAATTCCCAGAACGAGATCGAAGTGCTGGCCGGTCTGAACATCGGCGAGCGGGTGGCGCGTGAAGCGGTCAAGGCCGGTATGGTCGCCTCGGAGATGAAGCGATGAGCATGGGCGTCTCGGGCCGTATCGCGCGCGTCTTCCTGCATTCGCAGATGACGCCGTTGCTGGCGCTGGTCGCCATGCTGCTCGGCATCTTCGCCGTCGCGGTCACGCCGCGCGAGGAAGAACCGCAGATCAACGTGACCATGGCCAATGTGCTGATCGCGTATCCCGGCGCCTCGGCGCAGGATGTGGCGAACACCGTCGCCACGCCTGCCGAGCAGGTGCTGTCGCAGATCGCGGGTGTCGACCATGTCTACTCCGTGTCACAACCCGGCATGGCCGTGCTCACCGTGCAGTTCAAGGTGGGTGAAGAGCATGTGCCGTCACTGGTGAAGTTGTATGACGTCATCTGGTCGCATGCCGACTGGTTGCCCTCCACGCTGGGTGTGGCGCAGCCCATCATCAAGGCCAAAGGCATCGACGATGTGCCGGTGCTGGCGCTGACTTTGTGGCGTGAGCAGGGTGCAGGCAATGCGGTCGCTTTGTCACAGGTGGCGCATGCCATCGAGTCCGAACTGAAACGTGTGCCGGGTA
The DNA here is from genome assembly GCA_018819205.1 of Gammaproteobacteria bacterium. Classification (GTDB taxonomy): domain Bacteria; phylum Pseudomonadota; class Gammaproteobacteria; order Burkholderiales; family Gallionellaceae; genus Sideroxyarcus. Next base: position 65,015 of record JAHJQE010000027.1, on the reverse strand, counting down.
CGCGCGAGGTCAGCACGTTGGGTTCGACGCCGCGTGTCGTACGTGTGCTGCTCGACCCGGAGGCACTGAATGCGCATCAGATGTCGGTGCAGGAAGTGCGCGCCGCGTTGCAGGCGTCCAATGTCTCGCACAGCGCCGGCACCCTGGTGCAGAACAACCGCGAAGTGCTGGTACAGACCGGCACCTTCCTGAGCGATGCCAATGAAGTGAGCCAGCTGGTGGTGGGCGTCACATCCGGCAAGCCGGTGTTCCTGCGCGATGTGGCAGAAGTGCGCGACAGCGCCGACCAACCCAAGAGCTATGTGTGGATGGGCACAGGGATGGCGGCCGGCGACAAACAGATCAGTGCACAAGGCGAGTATGGCGCCGTGACGCTGGCGGTGACCAAGAAGCCGGGCGAGAACGCCGTGGATGTGGCGAACAAATTGCTGCATCGCGTGGATGAGTTGAAGGGCAGTGTGATCCCCGATGACGTGCAGGTGACGGTCACGCGCAACTACGGTGAGACCGCCAACGACAAGGCGATGAAGCTGATCAAGAAACTGTTCTTCGCGACCTTCGCAGTGGTCGCGCTGGTGTGGTTCGCGCTGGGTCGTCGCGAGGCGTTCATCGTGGGTGTGGCGGTGATCCTGACACTGGCAGTGACGCTGTTCGCTTCCTGGGCATACGGCTTTACGCTCAACCGCGTGTCGCTGTTCGCGCTGATCTTCTCCATCGGTATCCTAGTGGACGATGCCATCGTGGTGGTGGAGAACATCCATCGCCGCCGTGAACTGTCGCAGCATCAGCCGCTGTCGGAGATCATTCCCGAGGCAGTGGACGAGGTCGGCAGCCCGACCATCCTGGCTACCTTTACTGTTATCGCGGCGCTGCTACCGATGGCGTTCGTATCCGGCCTGATGGGGCCGTACATGAGCCCGATCCCGATCAATGCCAGTATGGGCATGTTGATCTCGCTGGCGATCGCTTTCATCGTCACGCCCTGGCTGGCGCACAAGTTCGCCGGACCACACCATGCTGTCGTGACGAACGAAGAAGACACGGCGATCGCCCGCTTCTTCCGCATGCGCCTGGGCCCGTTCCTGAATCGAGAGCATGGCAAATCGGCACGCCGCAAGCTGTGGCTGGCAATTTTGGGCGGGCTGCTGTTCGCAGTGTCTTTGGCAGTCGTGAAACTGGTGGTGCTGAAGATGCTGCCGTTCGACAACAAATCCGAGTTCCAGGTGGTGGTGGATATGCCGTCGGGTACGGCGGTGGAGCAGACTGCCGGCGTGATGCGCGAGCTCGGTGCCTATCTGGCGACCGTGCCGGAAGTCACCGACTACCAGGCTTATGCGGGCACCGCATCTCCTATCAACTTCAACGGGCTGGTGCGCCAATACTATCTGCGCAATACACCGGAGCAGGGAGATATTCAGGTCAATCTGCAGGACAAGCATCTGCGCGACCGCAGCAGTCACGAGATCGCCAGCTCGGTGCGTGAGCCGATCGAGCAGATCGGCCAGCGCTGGAACGCCAAGGTGAAGGTGGTGGAAGTGCCGCCGGGCCCGCCGGTGATGTCACCTATCGTGGCGGAGATCTATGGGCCGGACTATGAGGGAGCACGCGCCGTGGCAAACAAGGTGCGCGATCAGTTCGTCGCGACTGCCGATATCGTCGGCATCGATGATACGGTGAGCGAAGCCGCACCCAAGATGGTCCTGCGCGTGATGCAGAGCAAAGCAGCACTGCTCGGTGTGGCGCAGAGCGATATCGTGGATGCAGTGCAGATCGCGTTGTCCGGTCAGGATGTGACAGCATTGCATGCGCTCGATGCGAAATACGCGCCACCGTTGCGCCTCGGGTTGTCCGCCGAGAAGCGCAGCCGCATAGACGATGTGCTGAAACTGAAGGTGCGTTCGCGCGACGGCGCACTGGTGCCGCTGTCGGAAGTGGTGCAGGTAGTGAAGACGCTGCGCGATTATCCGATCCATCACAAGGATCTGCTGCCGGTGGTGTATGTGACCGGAGACATGGCCGGTGACCTGGACAGCCCGTTGTATGGCATGTTCGATATCCACGGCAAGACCGGCAGCATGCAGCTGGAGCAGGGTGGCACATTGGAGCCCTACTTCTTCAAGCAGCCGTCCGATCCGTATGCGGGTTATGCACTGAAGTGGGATGGTGAATGGCAGGTAACGTTTGAGACCTTCCGTGACATGGGTATCGCCTATGGCGTCGGCCTGATCCTGATCTATCTGTTGGTGGTCGCCCAGTTCAAGAGCTACGTCGTGCCGCTGGTGATCATGGCACCGATACCGCTCACCATCATCGGCGTGATGCCGGGCCATGCCCTGTTCGGTGCGCAGTTCACGGCGACCTCGATGATCGGCATGATCGCGCTGGCCGGCATCATCGTGCGCAACTCGATCCTGCTGGTGGACTTCGTCAACCTGCAGTTGCGCGACGGCGTGGACTTGCAACACGCGGTGGTCAATGCCGCAGCAGCGCGTGCCAAGCCTATCCTGTTGACCGGATTGGCGGCAATGCTGGGCGCGCTGTTCATCCTGGACGACCCGATCTTTAACGGTCTGGCGCTGGCATTGATCTTCGGCATCCTGGTCTCGACGGTGCTGACCCTGGTCGTGATCCCGGTGTTGTATTACGCAACCCTTTATAAGAAATTCCCGTAAACTTTAATTAAGGAGCTTTAAACATGAATGCAGAACGTATCGTCCGTATCGTCGCCGGTTTCTTTGTCTTGCTGTCGTTGGCGCTGGGTGCGCAGGCCAGCCCGCTGTTCGTCAGCGAGTACTTCCTGCTGTTCACCGCTTTTGTCGGTTTGAACCTGTTCCAGAGCGGCTTCACGCAGATCTGCCCGTTGAACAACATCCTCGCCAAGTTCGGCGTCAAGGGCGCTTGCTGAACCGACTCGTAAACTTTCCCGCCAAATCAGCCCACATCAGTCTGGCCTTCGTCGGCCTGATGTGGGTTTTTCCATTTCTGTATTACCACCACGCCTATCCGCTCACCACTTTCTATCAGGAATGGCTGGCGGCGCTGCTGGGCGTGTGCGCGTTGCCGCTGTTGCTGACCCGGCGCTACTGGCTGGCACCGCAAGTTCCCGGCATCGTATTGCTGCCTATCGGCCTGATGCTGGTGATGCTGGTGCAATTCATGCTGGAACGCATCATCCACTTCGATCACGTACTGATGCTGTCGCAGTATCTGCTGCTCGCCGCCTTATTGATGATGCTGGGTCGGCATTTGCGCGAAGAGTTCGGCATGCCGAGATTGGCGACAGTGTTGGCTGTGTGTCTGTTGATCGGTGCAGAACTGAACACCCTGTCAGGCGTGCTGCAGCACTATCGCTGGGATACTTTCCTCAATTCGCTAGTAACCGTCAAAACATCCAGCGCGGTGTACGGCAACATCGCACAGCCCAATCATTTTGCGGACTATGTCGCACTCGGCCTGCTCTCGCTCGGTCTGTTGCAACACCGGTTCAGCCTGCGCATCTGGCAGACGACTCTGCTGGCATCTCCCATGCTGTTCGTGATGGTGCTGTCCGGTTCGCGCAGCGGCTGGCTGTATCTGGTTGCAGCATTGCTACTCGCCTGGTGGTGGCAGCGCAGACAGCCTGCGTTGCGCTCACTGTTGCATTACACCTTAACCTTGATTCTCGCCTATGCGCTGATGCACGGACTGGTTCAGTTGCCATGGTTGCAAGGGAGTACCGGCAGTGTGACGGCGGCAGAGCGCCTGTTCGGCGAGGCGCGTAGCGGCGGCATCCGCCTGCATCTGTGGCAAGAATCGTTGCTGATCTTTGCGAAGTTCCCCTTGCTGGGGGCGGGTTTCGGGCAGTTCGCCTACCAGCATCTGCAGCTGGCGGCGGAAATGCGCAATCCCGAGATCGTGGGCTTGTACAACAATGCGCACAACATAGTGATGCAGCTTGCGGCAGAAACAGGGCTGGCGGGTTTGCTGGTCCTGTTTTCGACAGTCGGCATCTGGATCTGGAACACGCTGGTGCGCCACGCGACATATACGCCAGAGCAATGGTGGTCAGTCGCGGTACTGGCGGTGCTGGGTATTCATTCCATGCTGGAATATCCGCTCTGGTATATGCATTTCATCGCCGTGGCAGCGATCCTGCTTGGCGCACTGGATGCGGGGGCACATCGTCTTGAGTTGCGCGGGGTGGGGCGTTTTTCCGTAGCGGTCATCCTGATGCTGGGGGTGCTGTCGTTGTTTCAAGGCTTGCAGGCGTATCGTCACTTGGAGGCAGCGATAAATATGCGTGGTCTGGCCGTCAGGGACGCCAGCTATGCGGAACGAGCACGTGAAGAATTGTTGGCGACCCTGCAATTCCCCCTGTTCAATGGTTACTCAGAGCTGTATATCGCGCGCATGCTGGTGCCAGATGAAGATCGACTTTCAGAAAAACTGGCGCTCAATACCCGCGCGTTGCGCTACATCCCTACAGCTATCGTCAGCTATCACCAGGCTTACTTCCTGGCCTTGTCGAACCAGCCGCAGGCTGCGCTGGAGCAACTTGAGAACACTGTGTGGAGCTATCCGGGTCACTATGAGGCCGCGCGTGTGGAGATGGAGGCGCTGGCCGCGCGGCATCCCGCGCGGTTCCAGCCTCTGTTAGAATCCGCAGCCCGGAATTATGAGGAGTACCGTCGTGCAGCAGTTCCTGCTAGATAACCTGTTCACCCTGTCGATCACGCTGATCAGCGGCTATATGCTGTTCTGGAGCTATTTCGGCAACCGCATCCTTGGCGTCAAGGAAGCAGACACCCTGCAAGCAATGAACCTGATCAATCGTAACGACGCGCTGTTGATCGATGTGCGCGAACAGAGCGAATACGACAGCGGCCACATCATCAATAGCAAGCTGATCCCGGCTGCCAAACTGAAAGATCGCGTCGGTGAGCTGGAAAAGTATCGCGAGCGCCCCATCATCCTGGTGTGCCGCAGCGGCGCCCGCGCGACGCCGATCGCCTCGTGGCTGGGCAAGCAGGGCTTCGGTCAGGTATATCTGCTGTCCGGCGGCGTAGTGGCCTGGCAGAAAGCCAAGCTGCCCCTGGAAAAGAAGAAATAGGAAATGCCATGGCTAAAGTCGTGATGTATTGCACTGCCGTCTGTCCGTATTGCGTCAATGCCGAGCGCCTGCTCAAAAATCGAGGCGTCACCGAGATCGAGAAGATACGTATCGATCTGGATCCGGAACAGCGCGCCATCATGGAATCACGCAGCAATCGGCGCACCGTGCCGCAGATATTCATCGACGACCGCCACATCGGCGGATTCGATGATATGGCCGAGCTCGATCGTGCCGGAGGTTTGCTGCCCCTGCTTCAACAATGATCAACCAAGGAAAAGAGATGACCGAGAACACAGCCACCCCCAAGAATGACGCCCCCATCTTCAACATCGAAAAACTGTATGTGAAGGACATGTCACTGGAGATACCCAATGCCCCGGCGATCTTCCTGCAACGCGAAAATCCGCAGATCGACCTGCAACTGCAGACCAAAGCGGCTCAACTGGAAGAGGGTGTGTTCGAGGTGGAAGTGACCGTTACTGTAACGGCAAAGGTCGCAGAAAAAGATCAAACCATGTTCCTGATCGAAGCCAAACAGGCCGGTATCTTCCAGGTACGCAACATGCCCGCTGCCGAGATGGAAGGCATACTGGCGGTGATGTGTCCGAACATACTTTATCCCTATCTGCGCGAAGTCGTTTCCGATGTGGCGGTGCGTGGCGGATTCGCTCCGGTGCTGCTCAATCCGATCAACTTCGAAGCGATCTATCAACAACAAAAGCAGCAGGCGCAAGCACAAGCACAAGCTGAGGGTGCAACGGTCAAGCACTAATGGCTAGATTGCTGGCAATGCTGTTGTTGTCCAGCCTGTGCCTGGCGGCACAGGCCTTCGAGTTCGCCTCGGTGGCGGAGCCGGCCATCCTGTATGACGCCAATTCACTCAAAGCCAAAAAGCTCTATGTCGCTACGCGCTTTCTGCCACTGGAGCAGTTGGTGGTACTGGAAGCCTGGGTCAAAGCACGTGATTCCACCGGCAAGGTGTTCTGGATCGAGAAACGCAACCTGAGCAGCAAGCGTTATGTTGTCGTGACGGCACGGACGGCAATGGTGCGCGCCAGCTGGAGCAATAGCGCCGCAGTGGAATTCGTCGCGCCGCGCCAGCTGGGGCTGGAATGGCTGGGCAACAGCGGCGACTGGGTCAAGGTGCGCCACCGTGATGGTTCAACTGGCTATATCAAAGCATCGGAAGTATGGGGTGACTGAAGTATGAACATCGCGGTATTGGGTGCGGGTGCATGGGGGACAGCGCTGGCGATCAGCCTGTCGGGTCGCCATGAAGTCACGCTCTGGGCGCGTGACGCAGCACAAGTGGCGGGGATGCGCGAGACACGCCGTAACCGTCGTTACCTGCCTGACATTGCGCTGCCCGACAACCTGCAGCTCAGTGATGATCTGCAAGCCGTCTTGAGGCGCACGAACTTGATCGTTGTGGCTGTGCCGGTGTCCGGGCTGCGCGTCACTTTGCAGCAAATATCCGAACTGCAAGAGCCTGTCGGAGTGATCTGGCTATGCAAAGGTTTCGAAACAGAGACTTCACTGCTGCCGCATCAGATCGTCAACGAGATATTGCCCGCCGCCTTTCCGCGCGGCGCGCTGACCGGTCCCAGCTTCGCACAGGAAGTGGCGCGCGGGCTGCCGACTGCGTTGACCCTGGCGTCCAGCGACGGGGACTTTGCGCAGCGAACTGCCAGGGCATTGCATCATTCGCGTCTGCGCATCTACTCGAGTACCGATGTGGTCGGCGTTGAGATCGGCGGGGCGATCAAGAACGTATTGGCGATCGCCGCAGGTATCTGCGACGGCATGCAGATGGGTTTGAACGCGCGCGCGGCGCTGCTTACGCGCGGTCTGGCCGAGATGACCCGCCTCGGTTTGCTGATGGGTGGCAAGGCCGAGACGCTGGGAGGGCTGTCCGGTGTGGGTGATCTCATTCTCACCTGCACCGGCGACCTGTCGCGCAATCGCCAGGTCGGCATGTTGCTGGCCCGCCATCATTCCTTGCCCAACATCCTCAAAGAGCTTGGCCATGTGGCGGAGGGTGTTTACACCGCGCGCGAGGTGCAAAGCGTCGCACGGCAATATCAGGCGGATATGCCGATCTGTCAGGCGGTCTACCGCGTTTTGTACGAAGAGCTGGATGCCGACAAGGCTGTCGAGATGCTGCTGAGCCGAGAGCCGGGTACTGAGTTCTGAGTTCTGAGTGCTGAGTGCTGAGTGCTGAGTGCTGAGTGCTGAGTGCGGCGGCTCGGGACTGGGAACTCAGAACTCAGTACTGTCTTTGAATCCGTTCTGCCGCCAGGCTTCGAACACTGTCACAGCGACCGCGTTGGACAGGTTGAGGCTGCGATTGTTGGGCTTCATCGGCAGGCGTACACGTTGCCCAGCTGGTAGTGATTCCAAGATTTCAGCAGGCAAGCCGCGACTCTCCGGGCCGAACAGAAAAGCATCTCCCGCCCTGAACTGCATTTCAAAGAACGGTTGCGAGCCTTTGGTCGTCAACGCGAACAAGCGCGGGTGGCCCAGCGCGCTCAAGCATTGCGGCAGGTCATCGTGCACCTGCAGCGCGGCATACTCGTGGTAATCCAGGCCGGCACGACGCAACTGCTTGTCATCCAGTTCGAATCCCAGAGGACGGATCAGATGCAGTTGCGCGCCCGTGTTGGCGCACAGGCGAATGACATTGCCCGTGTTGGGCGGTATCTCGGGCTGAAAAAGAATGATGTTGAACATGTGAAAAGTTGTGAAAGGTCTTGTCAGATATAGGGAAAGCGGCTAACTTCCGCTCCCATCATTGATGCAATCGTCGACGCATCGCAGAAAACTTCAGGGGGAATTATGGCGCGTCCGGAAAAAGTTCGCTTAGGCGACTTGCTGGTACAGCAAAAACTCATCTCGCTAGACCAGTTGCAATTCGTGCTGGAGCAGCAAAAGCGCAGCGGCCGCAAACTGGGGCGTGTGCTGGTGGATAACGGCTTCATCAGTGAAGACAAGATCTCTGAAACGCTGGCTCAGCAGCTTAGCATCCCCTACATCAATCTGAAGTATTACAACCCGAATCTGGAGATCGTGCGCAGCATGCCCGAGAATCAGGCGCGCCGTTTCCGTGCCTTGGCTTTGGAAGAGCGTAACGGTGCCATCCTGGTCGGCATGACCGATCCAACCGATCTGTTTGCATTCGACGAGATATCGCGCCTCCTCAAACGCGACATCGACGTGGCGGTCGTGACTGAAGGCCAGTTGCTGGAGACCATCGACCGCGTCTATCGCCGCACCGACGAGATCAGCGGACTGGCGCGCGAGATCTCGGAAGAGCTGGGCGAAGGCTACATCGACTTCGGGGCGCTGAGCGACACCGTTGGCACGGAAGAAGCGCCGGTGGTGAAGCTGCTGCAAACCGTGTTCGAAGATGCGGCGCAGGTCGGGGCATCCGACGTGCATATCGAACCGCAAGAGACACGCCTGCAGATCCGATTCCGCATCGACGGTGCGCTGCACCTGCAGACCGAGGCCGACAGCAAGATCGCCGGCGCCATCGCCCTGCGTCTGAAACTGATGTCCGGTCTGGACATTTCCGAAAAACGCATGCCGCAAGACGGTCGCTTCAATGTGCGCGTGCGCGAACAGGCTATCGATGTACGTATCTCCACCATGCCCACGCAGTACGGCGAATCAGTGGTCATGCGTCTGCTCAACCAGAGCGGCGGTTTCCTGACGCTGGACAAGCTGGGCATGCCGCCCGATATGCTCAAGCGCTTCCGAGAGATCATCAAGCGCAGCAACGGCATGGTGCTGGTGACCGGCCCGACCGGTTCCGGCAAGACCACCACGCTGTATGCCGCGTTGGCCGAGATCAACACCATCGACCAGAAGATCATCACTGTCGAGGACCCTGTTGAATACCGTCTGCCCGGCATCAACCAGGTGCAGGTGAACGAGAAGATCGATCTTACTTTTTCCCGGGTGCTGCGCTCTGTCCTGCGTCAGGACCCGGACGTGATCCTGGTGGGCGAGATGCGCGATGCCGAGACATCCCAGATCGGTATGCGTGCCGCCATGACCGGCCACCTCGTGTTCTCCACGCTGCATACCCGCGATTCTGCCGGCACACTGTTCCGCCTGGTGGATATGGAGGTGCCCAAGTACATGGTCACCTCTTCCGTGCAGTGCGTGCTCGCGCAGCGTCTGCTGCGCCGCGTGTGCGAGAGTTGCGGCGAGGTCCATCTGCCTACCCCGCAAGAGATCGAGTGGCTGGAAGCGGAAGGCGTGGCGCGTGGCGATTGGGGCACATTGAAGCATGGACGCGGCTGTTCGCACTGCAATGGCACCGGCTTTCACGGCCGCATGGGTGTCTATGAGATGCTGGAAATGACGCAGGGCCTGGTAGATGCGGCGGCCCATGCCGACAACAGCGTCTTCATGCAGGCGGCCCGCGATCACCTCAAAGGCCGGACCCTGCTGGATGCCGCGCTGGGTGAAATGCGGCTGGGCCATACCAGTGTTGCGGAAGTGATGCGCATCAGCAATCAGGTCGAGGACTAGGCGTGCCGGTTTTTGCATATAAAGGCAGAAGCGCGCGCGGCGGGGAATTGGTGCAGGGTACGCTGGAAGGGGTGGATAGTGGAGCCATCGCCGACCAGTTGCTGAATACCGGTATCACGCCAACCGAAATCAAAATCTCGCGCGATACACGCAGCAAGGACGAGAGCCCGTCACTATGGCAGCGGTTGACGCAGAAGCAGACCATCGATCCGCTGGAACTGATGCTGTTCTCGCGCCAGATGTATACCTTGCTCAAATCCGGCGTACCCATCATGCGGGCCTTGGCCGGCCTGCAGGAATCTTCGCAGAACCCGGCTTTCGTCGCCATGCTGCAGGATCTGCGCGAGAGCCTGGACAGCGGCCGCGAACTATCCACCGCGATGCGCCGCCACCCGAAGATCTTCTCGCCTTTTTATCTGAGCATGGTGCAGGTCGGCGAGATGACCGGCATGCTGGACCAGACCTTCATGCGACTGTACGAACACCTCGAATTCGAGAAAGACATGCGCGAGCGCATCAAGTCCGCTTTGCGCTACCCGATGTTTGTGGTGATCGCCATGGCCATCGCCATCGTCATCGTCAACATCTTCGTCATCCCTTCCTTCGCCAAGGTGTTCGCGGGTTTCCATGCTGAATTGCCGTTCATGACCAAGCTGCTGATGGGCTTTTCCAACTTCATGGTGAATTCCTGGCCGTTGCTGCTGGCCGGGCTGATCGGTGCGGTCGCCGCCTTCCGTGCCTGGATCAATACCGTGGATGGGCGTTACAAATGGGATCGCTACAAGTTCAAGTTGCCCATCGCCGGCAAGATCATCCTGAAAGGTACCCTGGCCCGTTTTGCGCGCAGCCTGGCTTTGTCCTTCAAGAGCGGCATCCCTATTGTGCAGGGGCTCAATACTGTGGGCATGGTGGTGGACAATGAATATATGCGCAGCAAGATCGAGCAGATGCGCGACGGGGTCGAGCGCGGCGAGAGCATCTTGCGTACCGCACACGCAACCGGCGTGTTCAATCCTACGGTGTTACAGATGATCGCAGTGGGGGAAGAGACGGGCGATCTGGATGGCCTCATGTTCGAGGTGGCCGGCATGTACGAGCGCGACGTCGAATACGAGGTCAAAACCCTGAGTGCGCAGATTGAGCCTATCATGATCGTGGCGTTGGGCATTCTTGTGCTGATCCTGGCGCTCGGCATCTTCCTGCCGATGTGGGATCTGGGCAAGGCGGCCCTGCATAAATGAAAGCAATGAGTTCCGAGTTCCGAGTGCTGAGCAGTACATGCCGTCCCCGAGCGGCAGCGAGTATCACGTGTTCCCCGGCACCCCGCACTCAGCACTCAGTACTCGGCACTCAGCACTCGAAAGGTTTTACCCTGATCGAGTTCGTCGTTATCATCATCATCATCGTGGTGCTGGCCGGGCTGTTTATGGTGCGCATCCCACTCTACCAGGAGCAAGCCGAAAAGGCTGCGATGCAGCAGGTGGAAGGGGCGATTCAGAGTGCCTTGACGTTGCGGTATGGCGCGTTGATGACGCGTGGTGCGATCAACGAACAAACGCTGAGTATTCTTGCTACAGATAACCCTGTTACCTGGTTGCAGAAATTGCCAACAAACTACAAAGGGGAATATTATGATCCCACGCCGCGCACGGTGGCACCCGGCAACTGGATGTTCGATCTCAAGACGCGCGAATTGATTTTCGTGTTGAACCAGAGCGACAACTTCATCCCGGGCAAGGATGGCAACAGGTGGATTCGTTTCCATGTGCGTCTGGGATATGAACCCTCGGTGGGGCGGCCATCGGAAAAGGAATTGGCCAGCGCCCTGTTCGAGCCGACTGAACCTTATCATTGGCTGGAGTGATCATGCATCCGACTATTCAATCCTGGTTTATGCAATCCGGTTTCATCCTGCTGTCTATCGGCAGTCTGGCGGGGATCGCAATCGGCGCCTTGCTGGTCTTCAGGCCGGGAAGTGTTGTGCGGTTGAGTGGCATACTTGACCGATGGGTTTCCACCCGGCGAATCGATCGGGTGTTGGAACGCAACATTACGCTGGATTCATGGTTTTACCGGAATAGGATATTGACCGGGTCTCTGTTGATTTTGGGGGCATTGTTTGTGCTGTATTACTTCACCGTGGCACTGGATCGCGGTATGGCCATTCAGGGTCTGTCCCAACACTTCGCTTATCCGCCGCAATTGATCGAAGGTTTACTGGATGCGCTGGTGATGAGCGCTTTACTGGGCTCACTCAGTGCGATCATCGTTGCGTTGTTCATATTGTTCAGGCCCAGTCTGCTGAAAGCCAGCGAGGAGGAGGTCAATCGGTGGATATCTTTGCGCAAGGCCTTGAAGCCGGCGGAAATTGAGCGCGACAACCTGAATCGTTTTGTGGGGTTGTATGCCAGGCAAACAGGTATATTCCTGATTCTGGGGGGGATTTACACGATAGCATTGCTGTCGTGGTATCTGGTCGGTTAAGTTTGCAGCAACGCTCGGCAGTCTGGGAGCTTTGATACAGCCCGCCTGTAAGTAAATGTCGCTTGCTAACATGGTGTTTCTATGTTTATATTTCGCCAAGCTGGTTACGGCATTGGCGTTGCGGCGTGCATTGCGAACCAGCGGGTAGGTGAACCAACGGGGCTGCGGCCCCATTTTCCAAGGAGAGAGCTATGAAAAAGCAACAAGGTTTTACACTGATCGAACTGATCGTGGTGATCGTGATTTTGGGTATCCTGGCAGCGACGGCGATGCCTAGATTTTTGGATTTGTCGGGTCAAGCGCTGGTAGCTGCAAAGGCGGGGATGAGTGGCGCAGTTAGGTCGGCTCGTAGCATAGAGGTCGCCAGAAATGCCGCTGCGGGCACACCTGGAAATCCATCTGTGACGGTTCTGGCTGCTGCTATCGATACACAGCCGGCAGCAGTGGCTGTAGCAACTGGTGTTCAAGTTCAGATTAATGGTACCAACTATACAGTACCAACGTTCACTGACAATGGTTGTGCTACACCGACTGCAGCTGTCGGCGATTTGGTTGCTTGTGTTGGCATAATTCCATAAGGCACCATCTAAGTACCTAAGGGGTCAGCTTCGCAATTATTTTGATGAGACGATTCTGACCTTGCTTTTTGCAAAAAAGCAGCAAACAACAAAGGAGGCCATGGCCTCCTTTGTTCTATGTAGTTCTAGAGCCCATATTTCACACGAGATGCATCGTACCTATAGACAATGTGGCTTCACGCTGACCGAACTGATCACCATCATGATCATCGTCGGCATCCTGGCGGTGGTTGCGTTGCCACGGTTTGCGGATAACGACGCTTTTCGCGCGCGCGCTACGGCTGATCAAGTGTCGTCGGCATTGCGTTTTGGCCAGAAGGTTGCGGTGGCGCAGCGTCGTTCTGTGGATGTGAACCTGACCGCAGCGGCAAATCCCGATTGCAGCACTGTGCTGGCAGGCGGGAATGTGAATTGCGTGATCGTGAATACGGTCGCTGTCGCGCCAGCCTTGCCGCAGACGGTGACGTTCGATGCACTGGGCAGGCGCACCTCGGCAACGGGTTCATTCACGGTCGGTACCACGATCATCACCATCGAGGGCGAGACGGGCTATGTGCACTAAGCCGTCATTCCGGCGCAGGCCGGAATCCAGCAATACAAAATCACCGCAAAGCGGACAAGTCCATGGTTTTGTCTTGCTTCGCAAGTGTCATTTAATGGGCTGGATTCCGGCCTGCGCCGGAATGACGGGATATTCGGCATGAAGATGTTCGACTTGCTCAAACTGCTGACGAGATCGGAAGTTGATTTTGTGTTGGTGGGCGGGTTGGCGGTCGCCTTGCAAGGGTATCAGCGGGTAACCTTGGATGTCGATGTGGTGCTGGCGATGGACGAGGCGAATCTGCAACGATTCATTGCCGCCGCCAAATCCGCCGGTCTACGCCCGGGCATTCCTGTACCGCTGGACACGCTGGCCCGACCCGAATTGATTGATCAATGGCATCGCGAAAAAGGTATGCTGGCATTCAGTCTGCGCACCGGTGAAGCCAGAGCGCTGACGCTGGATGTGCTGGTGAAACCAGTGGTGCCGTTTGCCCAATTGCGTCAGGATGCATCGATGGTGAAGGTGGGGGAGATTGAAGTGCCGGTGGCGTCCATAGCCCACCTGATCGAAATGAAGTCCGGCACGGGCCGCAGCAAGGATTTGCTTGATATCGAAGAGTTGAGAAAGATTCAGTCGCAACAATGAATATTGCCGAACAAAATCTCCAATTGCTGCAAGAGATCGAGGCCGGTCGGGATTTCTTGCTGGCCGCGTATGAGCAGAATCCGGAACTACTGAAACGTACCGAGCCGCGTATCCAGCAATTGTTTGGCTTGCTGGGGACTGAAAAAGGTGAGATGCCTGCGAGCCAGTTGTCTGTGAAGCAGCGCGGCATCAGCCTGATCGAGCTGATCATGTTCATCGTCATTGTCAGTATCGGCGTTACCGGCATCCTGCTGGTGATGAACCAGACCACCGCGCACAGTGCCGATCCGCTCTTGCACAAGCAGGCGCTGGCGGTGGCGGAGTCGTTGCTGGAAGAAGTTGAACTGCAGGATTTCATCGACCAGAACGATGGAGTGACCACGGCGTGTCCGGTTGCCAGCGCAGTGACCGCTGCCAATCGTGCAACCGACTATCACATCGTCGATTGCTATAACGGTTTCAACATGGCGGGTATCTCCGATCTGGCCGGGGCTGCCATCGTCGGCCTGGAAAACTATTCGTCAACGGTGACACTGACATCGGAAGCGCTGAACGATGTGGCGGCGGGCAATGCGGTGCGCATCACGGTCACGGTCACCGACCCGCAAGGTACGGCCATCACGATCGACGGCTACAGGACGGCGTACTGATGGAAAACAGATTACAAAAGATGACCACAGGTCGGGCTTCAGTGCGACAGGGCGGCTTTACCCTGGTGGAGATGATCATCGTGATCGTCATCACCGGCATCATCGCCGGCATGGTGGCAATCTTCATCAAGGCGCCGGTGCAGGGTTATGTGGACAGCGCCCGCCGTGCCGAGCTGACCGATATCGCCGACACCGCCTTCCGCCGCATGGCACGGGACGTGCGCAGTGCCGTGCCGAACAGCGTGCGCATGACGAACTGCACTGCGCCCTGCGTGGAGTTCATCCCGACCAAGAACGGTGGGCGTTATCGTGCGGAACTTCCCGGCGATGTATTGTCCTTCGGTGGACCGGATGGCAGTTTCGATATCGTCGGTACGGGTGTCAATTTTGCTGCGGGAGATTATATCGTGGTCGGCAGCACGCAATCGGATGGCTCGCTGCCATATGACACAACAGCAACAGGTGTATTGCGTGCCTATGCCGGTGGCGCAGGGGTGCAGACCAATGTGGTGATCACCAATGCTGTCGGATTCCAGACCACGGCCAGGCTGCCCACGCAGCGTTTCGATGTGGTCGACGGGACACAAAAAGCCGTTACCTATGCCTGCGAGACACTGGGCTTGGATGCCAACGGCAATGGCACCGGCGTGTTGCGGCGCTACTGGAATTACGGCTTCAATGTGGTGCCGGGCGGGACGCCGGCGATCCTGGCCGACAATGTGGAAGAATGCACCATGGACTATAACCTTGCTCCGGTTTATGCAAGATTCGGCCTGCTGTCGGTGCGCCTCAAATTGACACGCGGTGGCGAGAGCGTGACCCTGTACAACGAGATCCATGTGGACAACGCACCATGAGAGCCTTGCAACGCGGTTTCAGCATCGTCAGCGCCATCTTTCTGCTGGTGGTGTTGTCTTTCCTGGGCGTGGCGATGGTCACCTTTTCCACCAGCCAGCACGAGAGTGCAGCGATGGACTTGATGGGTTCGCGAGCCTATCAGGCGGCACGCGCCGGGATCGAATGGGCGTCTTTCCATGTGGCGGCAAGCCCGACTAATTCACCGGTCGCATGGGCGGGTTGCGGGGTTGGCGCGGCAATTCCTGTTGCCGGTGTGCTGGCACCGTTCAGCCCGGTGACAGTGGATTGCGCAGCGGCCTCGCATGTGGAAGGTGCGAACACCATCTGGATCTACGACATCACTTCGACGGCCACGGCCGGGGGGGCGCCGGGGGACCAGGGTTATGTCGAGCGGGTCCTCAGCGTGAAACTGGGCCAGTAGCACGTCCTTGTTGCAGAATGAATTCCCGGATTGTCAGAAGGGTATTGTTTATAGTCGCTGTATTAAGGTAAGTTCGCCCCCCAGAAGGCGGCAACTTGCTGATATTAGTATTGAGGAATAATAAGCATGAACATGATTGGACGCGTTATTACATTTCCGGCATTTGTTCCGCTGTGCGTTGCCGGTGCGGTTGCGGCGGTTATGGAAACCATCACTGCCACCGGTACATGGCCCACCAATAAGTTTTCTGTTGTCGCAGGGTGCGCTTGCATGCAAGCGTGCTAGATATTGAATCCGATATGTCGCAAACGTTTAGCGGAGTGAAGATGAAGAAGCAGGTGCAATTATTAATGTGGGGTGTTGCGATGCTGTCGGCAGCTTGGTCTGCTGAAGCGGCGGTGTGTACGACCAATGCCGGAACGTCAGGCTGGGGCACAGCATCCACTTGGTCTTGCGGGCATGTACCGCTGGCGACGGATACGGTGGTGATCACGCGGGATATCAGTCTGGCAGCAAATCGTACAGTAGCGGGAGTGACCGTCAATGCCGGAGCGACGCTCAGCGGGGGCAATCGCAATCTGACCGTAAGCGGCCCGGTCATTATCAATGGGATTTACAACACTGGCGGGGGTGACCTGACTACGACCGGCGGTGGGGCGCTGACCGTGAATGCAGGTGGCACTTTCGATTTCAATAACGGCAATGCGGCCATCAATGGCAACGTCGCGGTCAACGGCACGCTGTCGTCCGGCGGCGACAATATTCAGATGACCGGAGCCGGAACAGTCTTATCGGGCACGGGCAATATTGCCAATACCACGATTGAGATTGATGCGGCCGGCGTGTCGGTTCCCGCCGGAGCAAACTTGGTATTCGATGCCAACTCGGAAATAGATGTGGGTGCCAACAATGCCGGCAGCTTGACGGTTAACGGCACGATAGACGGCACGGCGCAGGCGGCGCGTGATCGTATTATTCGCGTTTCAAACGGCGGTGCGCTGACAGTGGGCACAACCGGTGTAGTCAATGCGCCCAATTCCAGATTGGATGTGCGTGATGGAGCAACGGTAACCAACAACGGCACGATTACCATCGGTGATTTGCGCGGTCGCAACAGAACACCAGCTCCCGTGTTTACACAAGGGGCGAATTCCACGCTGAACATCAATCTCACGGCATGCGACGCGGCCAATCCATGCACCTTCAACGCGTCGGCTGCGGGCAATACCGTCAATTACAGCGGAGCAGCGCAGACGGTCTTAACGCCAAGCGGTGCAACTTATGCCAACCTGACAATAAGCGGCAGCGGAGTCCATACCGTGCCGACGGGTCTCACGGTCACCGAGAATTTCACCATGTCCGGCACGGCGACTGTGACCGCTCCGGCGGCACTAGCGGTCGGAGGCGATTTCACCATCGGCGCGGGTAATACGTTCACGCCGGGTGCGGGCACGGTGACATTAATTGGCACGGCGGCGCAAACGATCAGCGGTAACAGCCCGCTCAACTTCAACAACCTGACCGTGACCAATGCGGCGAACCCGAACATAACACTGACAACCAATGTGAATGTGACCGGAACGCTGAGCGGCACGGTCAACCTTACCTCGACTTGTCCGACGGACTTCACTTTGACATACAACGCCGGGGCATCGGTGGCGCATGGTTGCTCGATTCCGCACGTTGCCTCGATTAACCTGGGCAGCATAAACCCGACCAACCCTGCCACCGTGGTTACGTGGACGGTGACTTTCGATATGAGCGTAACGGGTGTCGATTCGACCGATTTCGCTTTGGTGTCGGTGGGCGGCGTGACGGGTGCGGCGATTACCGGAGTAGCGGGTAGCGGCACTATCTGGACGGTGACGGCCAACACCGGCAGCGGCACAGGCACGCTGGGATTGAATCTGGTGGATAACGACAGTATCGTGAGCGGAGGCCGACCTCTGGGCGGCATCGGCGCAGGCAACGGCAACTTCACGGGCGCGATATATACCGTAGAAGCGGCGATGACTTGTCTTACCGATACCTTCAGCACCGGCACGCTGGATCCCTCCCTGTGGACGGTTAGAACCATCATGGGCGCTTTTACCCCGCAAGTGGTTGATGTCGGCGGTGGCGATTTCCGTTTGCGGCTGACCGATACCGGCGGCAATGAAGCGACTTTTGCACAGCTCAAGAGCACGTTCCCGGGGGCGGGTAACAAGGTAGTGATGGAGATTGACTATTTTGCATATGGCGGCACTGGTGCGGATGGTATTGCCGTAACTTTTTCGGATTCGGCCATTTCTTCTACCACCGGGGGTTTCGGTGGTTCCTTAGGTTATGCCCCGAACGGAACCAACGACGGTTTCGGCGGTGGCTGGCTGGGCATCGGGCTGGACGAATACGGCAACTTCCCCAACCCGACGGAAGGGCGCAGCGGCTATCCGGCGGGTTGGACTGCGCCGGTGACCGCCAATTCGGCAGCCGGGTTTTATAAAACAAATGTTTCCGTGCGCGGCAGCGGCAGCGCGCAAACCGGTTATGCCTTGCTGGCCAACACCGGCGTGCTGGCGACCGCAGTGGCCCCGCCTACGGGCGCGGCGGGTGACACGCCTTACCGCTTCCGCTTCACCCTCGACCACAGCGACAATGTCCACGCCTATGTCACGGTGGAGCGCGACACTACGGGCACGGGCGGCAGCTATGCCACGCTGGTGCCGCAGTTCGATGTCAAAGGACCCAACAGCGGACAGGCGGCGGTGCCGGCCAACTGGCTGGTTTCTTTCACCGGATCGACCGGCGGCGCAACCAACAACCACGAGTTTAAACGCGTGAGGGTTTGCGCAAACACGATATTGGGTGTCGGCCCGCACCATTTCGAGATCCAGCATGCCGATGGTCAAGGCGTGACCTGCACACCCTCTACATTGACGATCAAGGCATGCGCGGATAATGCGGTTCCCTGCACGCCCTACACGGCGGGGGTTTCCGGCAATTTGAGCGCGACCGGTACACCGACGGTGAACTGGGGCGGCGGCAGTAATGCCTTTACGATTCCAGCAGGTAGCAGCAGTGTGACGCATGACATTCAGGTGACGACGGTGGGCAGCGTCACACTGGACGCGACCAGTACGCCAGCGCCCTCGGCGGTCACCACCTGCTCGTGGGGGGCGTGCACCTTCACGTCAGCGGATTCTGCGCTGTTGGTGTCCGCACCAAATCATCTTGCCGAGAGTGCATCCACGCTAACTATCCAAGCGGTGAAATCTGCGCCCGGCAATCCGCTGGTGTGCGTGCCCGGCATGACGGGCACCAAGACATTGAACCTGAAATGCGGTTACACCAATCCGGCCAGCGGCACGCAAGCGGTGCGCGTGGGCGGCACGGCCTTGAATGCGGGCAACGATGCCGCAGCGGCCTGCGATGCGGGCGGCGCTAACGTTAGCCTGACCTTCAATGCCAGCGGCATCGCTACGCCATCGTTGCAGTATGCGGATGTCGGTCAGATGAATGTGTCCGCCAGCTACTCCGGCACATCGGGAAGCATGGATGCCGGGCTGGTGATGACAGGTAGCGGCAGTTTCATTACCGCACCCGCATCATTCTCGGTAACAGGGGTGACTGCAGGCCCGATCATTGCGGGTAGCCAGTTCAGCGCGACCGTGACGGCATTGAATGCAGCGGGCAACGCCACAGCGAATTTCGGCAAGGAAGCGGAAGGGGTAACCCTGGATCGTGTTCTGGCCATGGGGGCAGGTACTTGGGCGAGTCCCGCGCTCGGTGGCACGACAGTGATCCCCGGCGCTTCGTTTGTGAACGGCGCGGCCACCGTCAGCAACCTGACTTGGGCTGAAGTGGGTGCCATCAATCTGGATGCGGCGCTGACCAGCGGTGATTACTTGGCCAGCGGTTTGACTACTAGTGGCGCGACGGCCGCTCCCACAACGTTCATTCCCGACCATTACACGACCGAGATCGTGAGTGCAGGGGGTGTGCCGATGACCTGTCCGGATGCTTCGTGCCCGGTAAATATCCTCGGCACGAGCGGCATGGTATATTCCGGGCAGCCGTTCAGCGTGAAGGTGACGGCGAAGAATCTGGCAGGTGCAACTACTGTCAACTATCACGATGCCTTCGCCCAAGGTGTGACTTTGAGCGGCGTGGGCGCTGCAGGTACATTGTCTAACCCGTTGATATTGGCATCTAACTTTACATTGGGTGCGGGAACTACAACTTCCCTGCCTGCGTTCACATTCAGTGCGGCAGGCCCCGCAGCACCCGCAGATATCATAGTTCGCGCCACCGGCACCGGGGTGAGCGCAACCGCGCAGTCTTCGGGAGCGGATGAAAGTGCGCTCAAAGTCGCCTATGGGCGAATCAATTTGCCCAACGCCTATGGTTCTGAGTTGTTGCCGCTAACATTAGGTGTCAGTGCTCAGTATTACGGCACAAGTGGCTGGACAAACAGTTTGACGGACAATGCAACCATACTTGGTTTGGCTGCAAGTTATGCGGTGGGAACGGGATCTACATCACCGACCCCTCAAAATGGAACAATGTCAGGCGGGATACTATCTGTTAGATTGAGTAAGCCGGGCGTCGAGGGCGTTGCGACAATAATGCCTTCCGCTCATCCATATATGGGATTGGTGGCGGGTACAGTGACTTTTGGCGTCTATGGTGGGGCGCCGCACTTTATCTATCAGCGCGAAGCGTATTGATGGAAGTCGGGAATTCGTCAGACGGCCATGCCTTGGGTGTGGTCGTTTGTCTATTGCGCGTCGGAAATGCGACAAAATTGGCAGCAAAATGCCGGATGTTGGACGTGGTGGAATGAAATTTATCCTTGACAGCAAAGGGTTAGTAAATTAAGTTCATCTTAATTATGGAGATACCTAAATTTTTGTCTATGTTTCAACGTGGCAACCGCGACGGCGGTTGGGTATCAGTGTCTCTAGGTAAGGACGGTGTTTATGTCGCGGAAGCCAAGTACGTGGGAGCCCGTCCGCATGTAACGCGATGTGCTTTCTTCCCTGTCGGCGAGATCAATCCCACTACGCTGGAGAGGGTGCGCAAGGATGCGCAACTGGAAGGTGGGAAATACACCACTGTGTTGTCTGCCAACGAATACCAGCTATTGATGGTTGAGGCGCCGAACGTGCCGGTGGACGAACTGAAGACAGCGATCCGCTGGAAGATCAAGGACGCACTTAATTACCATATCGATGATGCGACTATCGATGTGTTGCAGATTCCGCTCGGTAAGTATGGCAGCGAACGCCCGCAATCCCTGTATGCGGTCGCCGCTTCGAACGAGACTGTGCGCAAACGCATCAATCTGTTCGAAAAGGCCAAGATCGACCTGAGCGTGATCGATATCGAGGAAACCGCGCAGCGCAATATTTCCGTACTGTATGAGACTGAAGGCCGTGGATTGGCCATGCTTGCGTTCAACGACGAGGGTGGCATGCTGACCATTACCAGCGATGGCGAGCTGTTCCTGGCACGCCGTCTTGAGATCGCGCTTGGACAGCTCTCGGACGCGGACGAACAGATACGGCAGCAATATCGTGATCGTGTCGAACTTGAAGTGCAACGCTCGCTGGATTATTTCGATCGCCAGTTTCACCACATTTCGATCGATCGGATGCTGGTTTCGGCGCCAGTGGAATTGGGGCTGGCCGAGATGCTGTCCCATAATCTGGGGGTGCGGGTAGAGCAGCTTGATCTGGCGCAGGGCATGGACATCGTCCATGTGCCGGAACTGGCCGACAGCGAGTTCGCCAGCTATGCACTGCATGCGCTGGGGGCGGCGTTGCGTCAGGAGAAGAAGGCGCTATGAGCCAGCAGATCAACCTGTTCAACCCGATCTTCCTCAAACAGAAGAAGTATTTTTCTGTCGTCACGATGTCGCAGGCGCTGGGACTGATCCTGCTGGGTTCGCTGGCGTTCTACGGATTTGCCTGGTATCAGGTGCAGGAATTGGCCAGGCAGACGCAGGAGATGACGGCACGCTATGCTGTCGAACAACAACGGCTGATTAGCTATGCCAACGAGTTCTCGCCGCAAAAGGCCATCCAGATGCTGAATGAAGAACTACGCTCACTTGAGGCGAAACGCGATGCCCAGCAACTGTTGCTGAACACTTTGAAGAGCAGCGCCATCGGCAACACGCGTGGATATTCGGAATACATGAGGGCGTTTGCACGCCAAACGGTGAGTGGTTTGTGGCTGACCGGCTTCGACATCTCCGGCGACGGTGAACAGATGGTGTTGCAGGGCGCGGTGACCGATCCGCGACTTGTTGCATCCTACATACAGCGCATGAACCGCGAAGTTGTCATGCGCGGCAAGTCGTTCGCGGCCTTGCAGATGAAAAAGCCGGATAATGCAGCGGGCGCTACTCCAGGTTATGTCGAGTTCAGCTTGCACTCGGTCGGCGCAGAGGAGGATAAGCGATGAATGCGCGTATCGAAGCGGCGATTGCCAAGATCGACGAGATGTCGCTGCGGGAGCGTGCGCTGATCTTCGCTGCAGTAGCTTTTGCGTTGGTTTCGCTCATCAATACCATTTTGCTCGATCCGTTACTGGCGCAGCAGAAACGTCTGTCATCGCAGGTGGTGCAGCAGCAGGAGAAGATGAAGGAAGTACAGGCTCAGCTTGCCAGTCTGTTGCAGGCCAAGCAAGCAGATGAACATGCGCCGCAACGTGCGAGGATGATGCAGTTGAAAGAGCAGATTGCAGCGAGCGAAGCCTATCTGAAGGAAACGGGAGATCGACTGGTGCCGCCAGAAAAGATGGCGGTGTTGCTGGAACAGGTGCTGAGCAAAAACTCACGCCTTCAGTTGGTGGAATTGAATACATTGCCGGTGTCGCAGCTCATCGAGACAAGTGGCGACGCGAATGCGGCAGGGCACACTGTCGGGCGCCAGATATTCAAGCATGGTGTGAAGCTCACCGTGCGCGGAAGCTATCTTGATCTGTTGCAATATCTGACTGCGCTGGAGAAATTGCCTGCCGAGATGTTCTGGGGCATGGCCAGCATGAAGGTAGTGAAATATCCCCAAGCAGAACTTACGTTGACGCTGTATACACTTAGCTTGGACAAGACATGGCTACAGGTTTGATAAGATTCGCAAGCGTTTTGTTGCTCTACATGCTGCCGAGCGTGAGCGTCTGGGCAGCGTCCGGTCTGGAAGATCCAACGCGTCCGGCATTCGACCTGGTGCCGGGGCTGGATGGGCAACCGGTGGGGCCGGAATCAACTCCGGTTGCACCCAGTGGCTTGCAGTCCGTGATTCTGGCAGGCAAACGCGAGGCCGCCATCATCAATGGCGTTGAGGTGGAAGTCGGACAGAAGTATGGTGGTGCGACACTGGCAGTCGTGAATGAGACTTGCGTCGTGCTGCTCGGCCCCGAGGGGCGCAAGGTGATGCATATGTATCCTACGGTCAATCTTTCCAAGACAGAACAGGCTTGTGCTGGCCGAAGCGGTCTGTCGACCATACGCAAGGTAGCGGCAAGAAAGAAGCCAAAGAAGAAGCCCGCCAAGGCAAAGAAAAAGGTCGTGACCTGCGTGGATGACGACACCAAGAATGGGAGTGGAAAATGAGGCAATTATTCATCGCGCTGAGTCTGTTCGCGTTCGCCGGCTGTGCGACGAACGGGGCCAGCCAGAACGTCAAGCAACAGATCAATACCGAGCTTGATGCGGCAGTCAAAGCCAGCACGGAGACAGAGGTATACGATGCCTTGTTGCCGCCAATGCCAGCCGCGATTGCTCCAGTGGATGCTGCGGCAGCTGAGGCCAAGTTTGACCTTTCAGTGAACAACACGCCTGCTCAGCAGGTTTTCATGGCTATCGTATCCGGCACACGCTATAGCATGCTGTTGCATCCGGATGTCAGCGGAAACATCTCGCTGAATCTGAAAGACGTCACCGTTTTTGATGCGCTGGAATCCATCCGCGAGATGTACGGCTACGAATACAAGATTGACGGTTCGCGTATCTACATCCAACCCGTAGGTTTGCAGACGCGTATCTACCAGGTGAATTATCTGACCGGGCAGCGCGATGGAAAATCTTCTTTGCGCGTGTCTTCCGGCTCGGTCTCGGATAGTCCTACCGGCCTCATGTCAGGTGTGGGTGGAACGACCACGACCAGCACGACCACCAATAGCAACCGGGCGCGCGGGATGGACAGCAGCAACGTCAGCATGACCTCGAAAGCGGACTTCTGGGAGGAATTGAGCGCTTCGTTGACAGCTATCGTAGGTGCGGAAAAAGGGCGCAGCGTGGTGATCAGCCCGATGAGCGGCGTGATAGTGGTTCGGGCTATGCCTGACGAATTGAAGAATGTCGCGGCTTATCTGAAAGCCTCGCAGATCTCCATTGAACGTCAGGTGATGCTGGAAGCAAAGATTGTCGAAGTGCAATTGAATAACTCGTTCCAGTCAGGCGTGAACTGGTCTACCTTCGGTAGGCCAAGTGGCAGTTCGAGCAGCAGCGGTTCGCTGGGCGTGCTGTCGCCAGGCGCAACCTTGCTGCCTAATGCCAACGGTAATGCACAATCCATCAGCGATGCATTGCTGACCGCAACACCCGGCGCTTCGATCACGGCCGCAACTACGGGTGTGTCCGGCTCACTGTTCGGCTTGGCATTCCAGACCGCCAACTTCGCGGCGTTGCTGAGTTTCCTTGAGTCGCAGGGTGACGTACATGTGTTGTCCAGCCCGCGCATCGCGACGTTGAACAACCAGAAGGCGGTGCTGAAAGTGGGGACGGACGAGTTCTTCGTGACCAACGTGACCAATACCACGACCACCGGCACAGCGACCACCAGCACGCCCAGTGTGACGCTGCAACCGTTCTTTTCCGGCATTGCGCTGGACGTGACGCCGCGTATCGATCAGAACGGCGAGATCATCCTGCATGTACATCCGGCGGTCAGCCTGGTCAGCACCGTCAACAAGACTGTCGATGTGGGCGGCGTGGGCGGCACACTGAACCTGCCGCTTGCTTCCAGTTCGGTATCAGAGACCGACAGCATCGTGCGTGCACGTGATGGCCAGATCGTCGCCATCGGCGGATTGATGCGGCAAGCGACCTACGACAACCAGTCAGGGTTGCCCGGACTGCCCAAGTCGGTGTTCGGCCAGACCAGTCAGACCTCTCAGAAACGAGAGCTGGTCATCCTGATCAAGCCGACTATCATCAACAGTGACAAGGATTGGGCGGATGACATCACGCGCAGTCGCGATCGCATCAAGAGCATGACCAGATAAACGATGTACCTGCGGCATTTCGGACTACGTGAACCTCCCTTTTCGCTGACACCGGATACCAGCTTCTTTTTTGCCTGCACGAATTACCAGGAGGGACTGAACACCCTGTTGGTCGCGGCTCGCAACGGCGAAGGATTCATCAAGATCACCGGCGAAGTGGGTAACGGGAAAACCTTGTTGTGCCGAAAATTCCTCGCCACCCTGAGTCAGGGCAAGCAAGCCACAACCCTGATCGGTACCCAGGATGCCGGTAGCCAGTCTGCTGGTACGAATTTCGTCACCGCTTACCTGCCCAACCCCTATCTCGAACCGCGCAGCCTGCTGCTGGCGCTGGCGGACGAATTCCGCATCACACTGGATCCGAATGTCGATCAGCACATTCTGCTGAAAGAGTTGACGCGTGCCCTGCTGAACTTCGCGCGGGACAACAAGCGGGTACTGGTTTGTCTGGACGAAGCACAAGCGATGCCGCTGGAAAGCCTTGAGGTGTTGCGGCTGCTGACGAACCTCGAGACCGAGAAGCGCAAGTTGCTGCAGGTGGTGTTGTTCGGTCAGCCGGAGTTGAACGAACGTTTACGCCACAATTCGATACGTCAACTGCGCCAACGCATCAGTTTTCAATACGATCTGAAAGGTCTGCGTCGCGACGAATTGGAGCGCTACCTGCGCCATCGCGTCGCCGTGGCGGGATATGCGGGCGAGACGCTGTTCGCCGGAAGCGCGGTGGGTAAGATGCATCGCGTGACGGGCGGCACGCCGAGGTTGGTGAACATCCTGGCGCACAAGGCCTTGATGCTGGCGTTCGCCGAAGGTCGGCAACAGGTCGGCAGCAAACATGTGGCGCAGGCGGCAGCCGACACACCCGAGGTGAAGCGCGATTGGTTACCCTGGGCGCTGTCCGGCCTGGTCATTACCGTGGCATTGAGCATCATTGCACTGGTGCTCTGGTCATGAGCCTTATCAATCAGGTTCTGAATCAGCTGGAGCAGCGCGGGGCCCATACCTCCCCAAATCAGACGCAGATCCGGGCCGTGCCGGCACTTCCAAAACGAGACTGGATCAAACCAGTGGCATCGGGCGCAGCCGCCCTCATGCTGGTGGGGTTGGGCGCCTGGGTGTGGCAGCATAGAGAAGTACGTTTGGAACCGGAGGTACAGGGCAGCATCTCACCATCGCCTGCGGTGGAAGTCGACACTTCGAATGCAGACCAAGACCCGGGCCCCGCAACGCGACTCAGCTATGAGTTAAGCGTATTGCCACTGCCCGAACCACTGCGAGAGCGAGAGTCGGCAACGCCGCCAGTGCCGGAACGTCCTTTGGTGAAGGCTATCGATGCTGAACCGGTGCCGGCCCCCAAACCGGCACCGCCGATAAGCCCGCCTGCCATTACAAATCGAGAGCCATCGCCACCTCTCAAACAGGTCAGTCCCAAGCAACGCGCTGATTCGGATTATCGCAAAGGGGTGCAAGCTCAGCAGCAGGGCAGGATTCCCGAGGCGATAGCTGCCTATGAAGCGGCTCTGAAGTTGGATGAGCAACATGAGGCGACCCGGCTTGCGATGGCTGCCTTGTTGCAAGAGAACGGGCAGCAAGGGTCTGCAGAACGCATCCTGCAAGCCGGTCTGCGTCTGAAGCCCCTGCATTTGTCATATGCCATGGCGCTGGCGAGGATGCAGCTTGAGCGCGATCAGCTGGATCAGGCCTTGAAAACGCTGCAATCACATCTGGTTGCAGCAGACAACAATGCCGACTATCAGGCCTTCTATGCCGCCCTGCTGCAAAGACAGGATAGACACAAGGAAGCGGCAAACCATTTCCAGATAGCGTTGCAACTGGTGCCACGTAACGGAGTGTGGCGCGTAGGTTATGCCATCTCGCTGCAGGCGGTAGAGCGCAATGAAGATGCGGCGCTGGCATACAAACAGGCGTTAGCGACGCACACACTCTCTCCGGAGTTGACTGCCTTCGTGCAGCAGAAACTGGACGGTCTTAAACTTTCCCGCGATGCGGCAAAGTCCGAGCCACCACCCACGCACTGACCTCCCTGGCGCCGGCCTTCTTTAGCAGGCCGGCCAAAACATCGATCGAAGCACCGGTAGTCATCACGTCATCCACGATAGCGATGTGTTTGTCCTGCACGTCAATATCGGGTGATAGTGAGAAAGCCTTGCGCATGTTGCGCTTGCGTGCTCGCCATGGCAATGATGATTGCGGAGGCGTGTCGCGCACTCGGAGAGCCGCATGATTGAGCAAAGGCAATCGCAGGGTATGGGCGAGACGCGCGGCGAGCAATTGTGATTGGTTGAAAGCACGCTCGCGCAAGCGTGCCGGATGCAGGGGCAAAGCGAGAAGGAAGTCCGGGTACTCCGTAACTTTCCCGGCAAGAGCATCGGCGAGGAAGTTGACGAGAATCAGTCGCTCGTCGAATTTGAGGGCCTTGATCAAACTGTCCAGAGGGAATTCGTAGCGAAATGCAGCGACCGTTCGAGTGAAGGCGGGGGGATGCCGCAGGCAGCGTCCGCAGACTTCACCTGTGGGGAGCGGCGCAGCACACACAGCGCAACAAGGGCCGGCGTGATGAGGCAGGTCGCGGGTGCAGGCGGCACAGAGCAGTCCGTCGGGGCTGGATTCGCCGCACAGGAAACAGGGCTGGGCAGGCAGCAGGCGGGCAAAATATGGACGGATGTTCAATAATCCAGCCGGTAAAATTGACAATGCGCCCTCCATCAACGAACATGCATGCCGCAATTTAGCGCCGAATTCCCTGAAAGCAAACACCAAAATGCAAAGCCAACCCATCACCCTCGTGCGACCCGTCCAAACAAAAGCATCGACCACGCCGCAACGCTGGAGCGTTGAAGACATTGAAAAGTTGTTCAGGCTGCCGTTCTCGGATCTGCTGTTCCAGGCGCAGCAAGTGCATCGCGAGCACTTCGATCCGAACGCGGTACAGCTCTCCACCCTGTTGTCGATCAAGACAGGCGGCTGTTCCGAGGACTGCGGCTACTGCCCGCAATCCGCGTTCCACGACGCGGGTGTGGAGAACCGCAAGATGCTGGAAGTGCAGGAAGTGATCAAAGCGGCCAAGGCCGCGCAGGACGCCGGTGCCGACCGCTTCTGCATGGGCGCCGCCTGGCGCGAGCCGAGCAAGGAAGACATGGCAGCCGTGGTGGAGATGGTGAAAGAGGTCAAGGCGCTGGGCATGGAGACTTGCGCCACGCTGGGCATGCTCAATGACGAGCAGACCGAGCAGCTGCGCCAAGCTGGACTCGACTACTACAACCACAATCTGGATACCGCGCCGGAGTTCTACGGCGACATCATCAGCACACGCGACTATCAGGATCGCATCGACACGCTGGAACGCGTGCGCAATGCCGGCATGCATGTGTGCAGCGGCGGCATCGTCGGCATGGGCGAGAACCTTACGCAGCGCGCAGGACTGATCGCACAACTGGCCAACATGGAGCCATACCCGGAGAGCGTGCCGATCAATAATCTGGTGAAAGTGGAGGGGACGCCGCTGGCGCAACAGCAAGACATCGATCCGCTGGATTTCGTGCGCACCATCGCCGTCGCCCGCATCACCATGCCCACTGCGCGTGTGCGCCTGTCCGCCGGACGGCAGCAGATGAGTGATGCCGTGCAGGCCCTGTGCTTTCTCGCAGGTGCCAACTCCATCTTCTACGGCGAGCAGTTGCTGACTACCGGCAATCCGGATGTCGAGCGCGACCGTGCGTTGATGGACAAATTGGGCATGTACCCGTTTGCAGAAAAACACTAGCCACAGAGACCACAGAGAGGAATACGCTCTGTTTTGCTTTGCTCTGTGCGTTTTGTGATCTCTGTGGCAAATAATGATTTTTCATCAACTACAAAATGAACTCGATGAGCGCGCCGCACAGGGGCTGCTGCGCCAGCGTCGCACGCTGCAAACACCGCAGTCGCCGCATATCGTCGTCGACGGCAAACCCTATCTCGCCTTCAGCAGCAACGACTATCTCGGCCTCGCCAACAATCCGCAACTGATCGCTGCCCTGCAACAGGGCGCGGCAAAGTGGGGCGTGGGCGCAGGGGCGGCCCATCTGGTGAACGGACATTTCACACCGCACCACGAACTCGAACAAAGCCTTGCCGCTTTCGTCGGCAAACCTGCCGCCCTGCTGTTCTCGACCGGCTTCATGGCCAATCTTGGTGTGGTGCAGGCGTTGGTCGGTAAAGACGATACGGTGTTTGCCGACAAACTCAATCACGCTTCGCTGAATGATGCGATGCTGCTGTCGCGAGCGACAGTGCAGCGCTACCGTCATGGTGATACGGTGCAACTGGATAGCTTGCTGGCGAAAAAGCAAAGCGGAAGGAAGCTGGTGATCACCGATGCCGTGTTCAGCATGGACGGAGACCTTGCGCAGCTTGCAGAGTTGCTGGCGTTGTGCGAGCAGCACGATGCCTGGCTGCTGGTGGATGATGCACACGGCTTTGGGGTGCTGGGCGCGCAGGGGAGAGGTTCACTTGCGCATTTCGGCCTGGCTTCGCCGCGCATCATCCTGATGGGGACGCTGGGCAAGGCGGCTGGTGTTTCCGGTGCCTTCGTGGCAGCCGAGCAGGTGGTGATCGATACGCTGGTGAACAGTGCGCGCAGTTATGTGTACACCACCGCAACACCGCCTGCACTGTCGGTGGCTTTACTGGCCAGTCTGCAACTGATCGAGCAGGGCGATACGTTGCGTATGCATCTGGGCGGTCTGATTGCAATGCTGCGCAAAGGTATGAGTGACCTGCCCTGGCAGTTGATGCCTTCCGATACGGCAATTCAGCCTTTGCTCATTGGCGACAACAAGCAGGCACTCGCACTAAGTGAAGGTCTGCGCGCGCGCGGCATCTGGGTCGCGGCGATCCGCCCGCCCACCGTGCCGCAGGGCACGGCTCGACTGCGCATCACTTTGTCGGCAGCGCATACGGAAGCGGATGTGCAATGTTTGATCGGGGCGTTACATGAACTTGCACAGGAACCATGAATCCGCGCAGCGGCGTTTGGCCCCTCTCCCACTGGGGGAGGGTTCGGGTGGGGGAAATGTGTGATGCACATTGAAGTGACAGGGCAGGGCCGGCCTCTGGTCATGCTGCATGGCTGGGGCATGCACGGCGGCATCTGGGGCGACATGTTGGGACGCTTGGCAGACGATTTCGAAGTGCACAGCGTAGATCTGCCGGGGCATGGCGCGAGCGAGCTGCAAGGGGTGTTCGCGTTGGATGACTTCGTTGCGCAACTGGATGCCCATTTCGGGCAGACCGCCACCGTACTGGGCTGGTCGCTGGGCGGTATCATCGCGCAGCATTGGGCGGCACGTTCGCCGCACAAGGTCGGGCGTCTGATACTGATGGCGAGCACGCCCTGCTTCACCGAGCGTGAGGGCTGGCAGTTCGGTATGGCAGCCGAGACCTTGCAGCAATTCGCTACCGAACTGGAAAAGAACCATGCCGCTACCCTGCGCCGCTTTCTCGCCTTGCAGGTACGCGGCAGTGAACATGAACGCGAGTTGCTGACCACGTTGCGCGGAGCATTGTTCAGCCGGGGTGAACCTGATCTGGCTGCATTGCGTGGCGGGCTGGATATTTTGCGCGACGCCGATCTGCGCGCGAGTGCGTCCGCCGTCACACAACCTACCCTGATCATCGCCGGTCAGCGCGACAAACTGACACCGCCGGAAGCTTCGTATTATCTGGCGCAGGTGATGCCGCATGCGCAGGTGGTAGAAATCGCCGGCGCAGCCCATGCACCGTTCCTGTCCCATGCCGAAACCGTGGTTCAACTTATAAAGAAATTCCTGCATGAATGAATTCGAGATAGACAAGAAGCAAGTACGCCGCGCGTTCAGTCGCGCCGCTTCGGATTACGACGCAGCGGCAGTGATGCAGCGCGAGGTATGCATACGCATGCTGGAGAAACTGGACTACATCAAGCTGCAACCGGCACGACTGCTTGATGTGGGCAGTGGTACCGGCTGGGGCACACGGCAACTGGGCGAGCGTTATCCCAAAGCGGAGATCACCGCGCTCGATATCGCGCTCGGCATGTTGCAACATGCGCGCGGCACATCGAACTGGTGGCAGAAGCTGTTTCAGGGCCGGCGCGAACAGTTCCTGTGCGCCGATGTGGAAGCACTACCCGTTGCGTCCGGCAGCATCGATATGGTGTGGTCCAACCTTGCATTGCAATGGTGCAACGACCTGCCTGCTACCTTTGTTGAACTGAACCGCATCTTGAACACCGATGGTCTGCTGATGTTCTCCTGCTTCGGCGTGGATACGCTCAAGGAATTGCGCGTCGCCTTTCGCGACGTGGACGGCTACAATCACCTCAATCGTTTTGTGGACATGCATGATGTCGGCGATATGCTGGTGGCGGCAGGTTTCGCCGATCCGGTGATGGAGATGGAGACACTCACTTTGACCTATGAGGATGCGCGAGCAGTGATGCAGGATCTGAAGAGTATCGGCGCACACAATGCCACCGCAGGGCGTGCGCCCGGCATGATGGGCAAGGTCGCATGGCGACGCGTGACAGAGAATTACGAGACCTTGCGCCGCAACGGCAAACTGCCGGCCACGTTCGAGATCGTCTATGGTCATGCATGGAAGCCGGCACCGAAGGCTGCGCCGGACGGGCGGGCGATCATCAAGACGGATTTCAAGTTGTGAAAATCCAGAATTGCCACAGAGATTACAGAGGTCACAGAGAAAGCCAGCCGTTCTTCTCTGTGATCTCTGTGGCTGAAAGGTTTTGAAAGTGGGTTATTTCATCACCGGCACCGACACCGGTGTCGGCAAGACGCTGGTCAGTTGCGCACTACTGCACGGTTTCGCAGCGCTGGGCAGGCAGGTGGCAGGCTTCAAGCCTGTCGCAGCAGGATGTGATGAGCATCAACATAACGAAGACGCTCTCGCGCTGCGTGCGGCTGGCACGCTGCAACTCAGATACGGGCAGGTGAATCCTTACTGTTTTCCGCACGCCATCGCACCGCACCTTGCGGCACGCCATGCCGGCGTGCGCGTCGAGATGCAGCGCATTCTGACCTGCTATGAAGAACTGGCTGGGCAAGCAGACGAGGTCATTGTGGAAGGGGCGGGCGGTTTTCTGGTGCCTCTGAGCGAAGAACACAGCTTCGCCGACATGGCGGGTGAACTGGATATTCCGGTGATCCTGGTGGTGGGTATGCGATTGGGCTGCATCAATCATGCCTTGTTGACCATGGCCGCGATCGAGGCTCATCAACTAGAATGCGCAGGCTGGATAGCCAACGTACTGGATGAAACCATGCCGGCGCTGCAGGAGAACATCGAGACGCTGCGGGAACGCATCGCGGCACCTCTGCTCGGTATCGTGCCGCATCTTGCATCGCCCGATGCGAAGCTGGTAACACAGTATCTGGATCTGGAATTATTGGAGCGCGAGTCAAGGAATGAGTGAGTTCAGCATCTTCTCGGTGTTCATGGTGGGCCTGCTGGGCGGTGTGCATTGTCTGGGCATGTGCGGCAGCATCGTAGGCGTATTCACTTCGCAAGTGCCGCAACAGCGTGCGCGCTGGCCTTTCCATCTGGCCTACAGCAGCGGCCGCATCGCAAGCTACGCGGTCGCGGGTGCGCTGGTCGGTGCGGTGGGGCAGGCAGGTCTGTTGATGCGCGATGCGGTGCCGGTGCAACACCTGCTGTTCGCGCTGTCCAGTCTGATGCTGGTGCTGCTGGGGTTATATCTGGCCGGCGTGTGGGGCGCGGTGCGGCGTCTGGAGCAGCTGGGCAGCGGCTTGTGGAAGCACTTGCAGCCATTCACGACCAGACTGTTGCCGGTGAACACCGTATCGCGCGCGCTGGGGCTGGGCATGCTGTGGGGATGGTTGCCGTGCGGACTCGTATACAGCGTGCTGCTCGCCGCGTTGGCCAGCGGCGATGTGATGCAGGGAGGCCTGATCATGCTGGCGTTCGGCTTGGGAACATTGCCCAACCTGCTGGCCATCGGCATGTTCTGGGAAAGCGTCCGTGGTTGGGTACAATCGCCGCGCGTACGACTGGCGGCAGGATTGCTGGTGACCGGATTCGGGGTGTACGGGCTGATCAAGGTCTCGTACACATTCTATGTGCATGGATGGACTGGAGCGTGTCATGTTGCTGCGTAACATCTGGTTGCTGTCATCACTGCTTTTGCTCTCGGCGTGCGGCGAACCCAAACTGCCTTCGCCGTTCAAGGCGAACGAAGTCACTGCCAAATATGTGCAGGCTGATTTCAGTTTGCACGATCCGTCCGGCAAGGCCGTGACGCTGGCCGATTTCCGCGGCAAGGCGGTCGCCTTGTTCTTTGGTTATATCCACTGCCCTGATGTATGTCCGACCACGCTGGCGGATATGGCGCAGGTGATGCGCATGCTGGGCAAGGAATCCGAAAAGGTACAGGTGCTGTTCGTTACACTGGATCCGGAGCGAGACAAACCAGAGTTGCTGGCGCAATATGCGCCGGCCTTTTACCCATCCTTTCTCGGCCTGTACGGTGATGCGCAGGAGACCGCGCAAGCGGCCAGGGCATTCGACATCATCTACCAGAAACAAGCGACCAAGAGTGGCAGCTATACGCTCGACCACTCTGCCGGCACGTTCCTGATCGCACCCTCCGGCAGTCCGGTGTTGTTGTCACCCTTTGCGCAGCGACCTGAATATCTGGCACAGGATATTCGCCTGCTGTTGGCGATGAGATGAGCTTGCTGAGCGACCTGCTGCGGTTCGACATCAGCGAGGATAACCTGCAGGTTCGTCGCGAGCAGGTACGCGCGCGTATCGCCAGCTATCCGACCATGGTCGTGCCGCCTATGTTCATGGTGCCGCTGATGATGTGGCTGATGTGGGACATGATTTCTCACGACACTTTGCTGGCATGGATGGTGTTCGCCTTCGCCGTGCAGACGTTCGAGATGTCGCAATGGTGGCGTTTCCGCAATGCGGCTTTCAGCCTGAAGGAGTGCCGTCTCTGGAACCGGCGCTTCAAGATCAATACCATTCTCGGCGCCTCGGTATGGGGCGTGGCCTGGTTGCTGATGTATCTGCCCGGTAATCTGGCCTACCAGATCATCATCATCTGTGTCGCGATGGGATTTGCCACTGGTGGTGTGACCATTAATCCGGTACACCGACCTTCCCTGTTCCTGTATCTGATCTTCCTGCTTGTTCCGCTTATTGCCCGACTGGCGATGGATAACGACAAGCAGCACTGGTTCCTGGCGCTGATGCTCGTCGTGTTCATCGTATTCATGCTGAATGCGGCGATGCGGTTGATGTACACCTTCGAGCTTTCGTTACGGCAGCGCTTTGAGAAAGAAGGATTGCTGCGCGAGTTGCGTCAGCGTGAGGCGGATATCGCCGAAGCGCTGGAGCAGGCAGAAGCGGCCAGTCGCGCCAAGTCGAAGTTCCTGGCGACGGCCAGTCATGACTTGCGACAGCCCTTGCAAGCCTTGCGCCTGTTCACTGAGGCCTTGCAGGAGACCACTAAAGAGAAAGAGCCAGTGCGTTTGGCCGGACAGATAGGCAAGTCTGTCGATGCGCTGGTAGACATGTTCGATGACTTGCTGGACGTGTCGCGTCTGGATGCGGGCATCGTCGAGCCACGCTGGCAGCATTTTGCGCTTGAGCCGTTGATGGACCGTCTCTATGGCGATTTCGCACCCATCGCCCAGACCAAGGGGCTCAGTTTCGATATGCCTAACGTCGGAGATAAGTGCAAGGGCACGGATTGCGGCGCGGTGGTATGCAGCGACCCCTTCCTGCTGGAACGTATGCTGCGCAATCTTATCTCCAATGCCATCCGCTATACAGACAGTGGCGGCGTGTCGGTGCGCCGCACATGTTCTGATGACAAAGTGATGCTGGAGGTTGTGGACAGCGGCATCGGCATCAAGCCGGAATCCTTGCCGCACATCTTCGATGAGTATTACCAGGTGGGTAATCCGCATCGTGACCGGCGCAAGGGGCTGGGTCTGGGGCTCACCATCGTGCGTCGTATCGATCAATTACTGAGTAGCGGACTGCAGGTCAGTTCAGAGCCCGGGGTCAGTTCTACCTTCTCATTCAGCGTCACCAAGGGAGATGCCACGCAACTGGAGCAGCCTTTTGTCATCCCGCATTCCGAATATGACCTAAGTGGCAGGGTGGTCGCCTTTGTCGAGGACGACCCGGACATCCGTGAATCGACGGCCGAACTGATGCGGCAATGGGGGTGCAAGGTCTTCACCTCTGAATCCGCAGACGAGGTGATGCGAGAACTGGATGTGGCCGGCCAGCGCCCGGATGTGCTGGTATGCGACTACCGGCTGCCGCAAGGAATGACGGCCATCCATGTCATTCAGCGTATGCGCGAACTGTGGGGGGCGGAACTGCCGGCCGTGGTGCTGACCGGTGATACCGCCACTGAGACGCTGCATGCGATACATGCCAGCGGAGCCATCCTGCTGCATAAACCCATCGCGCCGATCCGGCTGCGCGCGATGATGTATTTCGTGCTGACCGGCAAGCATTAGCGGCTGAATGGCCATGACCGGAGTGATATGATTGCGGGCGATGCATAGGGAGATTCAACAATGAAGATCAAGGTACTGCTGGTGGATGATCACGCGCTGTTCCGCGATGGCATGCGCTATGTGCTACAGCAATTGGCCGACGAGGTGGAGATACTTGATACCGGCAATTTCACCGAGGCGTTGCAACTGGTCATGGCCAACCCCGACCTTGATCTGGCGTTGCTGGATCTGCACATGCCGGACAGCAACGGTGTCTCCTCTCTGCAACTGTTCCACCAGCGTTTCCCTTCGGTACCGCTGGTCGTGGTGTCCGGCTCCGATCAGCGCGACGACATCGAAAGCGTGATGAACCTCGGTGCAATGGGCTTCATCTCCAAGATGTCACCCAGCAAGTCCATGTTGTCCGCCCTGCGCATGGTGCTGGAAGGTGGTGTGTACGTTCCGCCGCAGTTGCTGCAGCAAGCCGTATCCAAGCTGGAGCACGGCCAGGCACTCAACGACAAACGCAGTCAGCGTGCCAGCAAGTACGGACTCACCCCGCGCCAGTTGCAGGTGCTGCAACTGATCGGTGCCGGCATGAGCAACAAGGACATATCGCGCGAGCTCAACCTCGCGGAAGGCACGGTCAAGATCCATGTCGCCGCCATCTACCAGACCCTGCACGTCAATTCCCGCGTCGAGGCGGTGGAGACGGCGCGCCGCTTCGGCTTCATCTCGGAAAACGGCGATGAAGAGACTGAAGATACCAAATCTGCCGGGGGCGCCTGATGGCCGTGGCGGA
Source organism: Gammaproteobacteria bacterium (assembly GCA_018819205.1). GTDB lineage: Bacteria > Pseudomonadota > Gammaproteobacteria > Burkholderiales > Gallionellaceae > Sideroxyarcus. The sequence continues at coordinate 28,594 of JAHJQE010000027.1, read as the reverse complement.
TAACGCGCGGGCGCCGCTACCCGAGCGGATGCTGCATCTGTTGCGCGAATCGCGCTGGCTGTTGCTGGTGGCGCTGGCCGCCTACCTGATCCTGATCCTCGCCGGCTACGACCATAACGACACCGCCTGGTCGCACGAGGCGAGTACCGCCGTCACGCAGAATCCGGGTGGCGCTTTCGGTGCATGGCTGTCCGACGTACTGCTCTATGTGTTTGGTTTCTCAGCCTGGTGGTTGGTCACGCTCCTGTTGCAACGTGTGTGGGCCAGCTATCGCCGCATGCGTGCCGACAGCCTGTTCGATGTGCGCACCCTGTGGCTGTCACTGAGCGGATTCTTCATCCTGCTGGTATCCAGCAGCGCACTGGAGGCATTGCGCCTCTACACCTGGCAGGTCGAACTGCCGCAGGCACCGGGCGGCATGCTGGGTGCGGTGCTGGGCGGCTGGCTGGCGCAGGTGTTGGGCTACATCGGCGCGACCCTGTTCCTGCTGACGATCATGGCAGTCAGTTTCAGCCTCTACACCGGCCTGTCCTGGCTGCGCTTCATCGATCGTCTCGGTGAGTGGATAGAGGATGGCTACCTGTGGGCGCGCAACCGCTGGCAGACCTGGCAGGACAAGCGCATCGGCGTGCAAGCCCTGCAGAAGCGCGAAGTGAGCGTGGAAGAAGAGAAGAAACGCGTCGAAGACCATCAGCCCATCCACATCGAGATGCAGGTGGTCGAGGTGCCGAAGTCGAAGCGGGTGGATAAGGAGAAGCAGGTCTCGTTGTTCGCCGACCTGTCCGATTCGCCTTTGCCGCCGCTGCACATCCTCGATCAGGCCACCAAGCAGGTCGAAGTGGTCTCTGCCGAGACGCTGGAATTCACCTCGCGTCTGATCGAGCGCAAGCTCAACGACTTCGGCGTCACCGTCAAGGTGGTCGGTGCCTACCCCGGACCGGTCATCACGCGCTACGAGATCGAACCCGACGTGGGCGTGAAGGGCAGCCAGATCGTCAATCTGGTGCGCGACCTGGCACGTGCCTTGTCCGTGGTCAGTATCCGTGTGGTGGAGACCATCCCCGGCAAAACCTATATGGCGCTGGAGCTGCCGAATCCGAAACGGCAGATGGTGCATCTGTCCGAGATACTCGGCTCGCAGGTGTATGCCGACATGCATTCGCCGTTGACCATCGCCATGGGCAAGGACATCTCCGGCAAGCCGGTGGTGGCCGACCTGGCCAGGATGCCGCACGTGCTGGTGGCCGGAACCACCGGCTCAGGCAAATCGGTGGCGATCAACGCCATGATCCTGTCGTTGCTGTACAAGTCCTCGCCGCAACAAGTGCGCCTGATCCTGATCGATCCCAAGATGCTGGAGCTGTCAGTGTACGAAGGCATACCGCACCTGCTGGCACCGGTGGTCACCGACATGCGTCAGGCAGCTTCCGCGCTCAATTGGGGCGTGCAGGAGATGGACAAGCGTTACAAGCTGATGTCCGCACTCGGCGTGCGCAACATTGCCGGCTACAACCAGAAGGTGCGCGAAGCGATCAAGGACGGCAAGCCGCTGACCAATCCGTTCAGCATCACGCCGGAATCACCCGAGCCGCTGGAAGAACTGCCGTACATCGTCATCTTCATCGACGAACTGGCCGATCTGATGATGGTGGTGGGCAAAAAGGTGGAAGAACTCATCGCGCGTCTGGCGCAGAAAGCGCGCGCCGCCGGTATCCATCTGGTGCTGGCCACGCAGCGCCCCTCGGTGGATGTCATCACCGGCCTGATCAAGGCCAACGTGCCGACGCGCGTCGCGTTCCAGGTATCGAGCAAGATCGACTCGCGCACCATCCTTGACCAGATGGGCGCCGAGTCGCTGCTGGGGCAGGGCGACATGCTCTATCTGCCACCGGGCAGCGGCTTTCCGCAGCGCGTGCACGGCGCCTTCGTCTCCGACCAGGAAGTGCACCGCGTCACCGAGCACCTCAAGGCGCAGGGCGAGCCGAACTACATCGAAGGCATCCTCACCTCGATGGATGAGCCGGCCGAAGGCGAATACGACGGCGGGGGCGGCAGCGCCGAAGCCGACGCACTGTACGATCAGGCGGTGGAGATCGTGCTCAAGACGCGCCGCCCCTCTATCTCGCTGGTGCAGCGTCATCTGCGCATCGGCTACAACCGCGCTGCGCGCCTGATCGAGGCGATGGAGCAGGCAGGGCTGGTATCGCCCATGCAGAGCAACGGCAACCGCGAAGTACTGGCACCGGCACGGCAGGAGTGAACATGCTGAAAAGAGTGCTCTCGCTCTTGCTGTGTCTGGCAGCGTTCCAAGCCCATGCCGGTGCCGTCGACCAGCTCAAATCCTTCATCTCCGGCACCCGTTCCGCGCAGGCCGAATTCACCCAGACCGTGCTCGACAGCAAGGGCCGCAAGATGCAAAGCGCATCCGGCACCATGCAGTTCGTGCGCCCCGGCAAGTTCCGCTGGGAATACCGCAAGCCGTATGAACAACTCATCGTCGGCGACGGCGAGAAGTTCTGGCTGTACGACGCAGATCTGGAACAGGTCACCGTACGCAAACTGGACGCCGCACTGGGCAGCAGTCCGGCGGCATTGCTTTCCGGCAACAACGAGATCGAGCGCGACTTCCTGCTGGAAGAAGCGGGCGAGCAGTATGGTTTGCACTGGCTGGCCGCCAAGCCGCGCAGCAGGGAATCCACTTTCTCCGCCATTCGCATGGGCTTCAATGCACAGTCGGAACTGGCCGCAATGGAACTGAACGATGCGTTCGGCAACACCACCATCTTGCGTTTCGCACAGCTGCAGCGCAATCCGCAGCTGGCACCGTCGCTGTTCCGTTTCGTGCCGCCCCAAGGCGCTGACGTTCTGGGCGAATAATGTCCGACCTGTTCGCCCCCAACGCTCCGGCCGCACCGCTCGCCGAGCGCCTGCGTCCCAAACACATCGATGAGGTCATCGGCCAGTCGCATCTGCTGGGCGAAGGCAAGCCGCTGCGTCTCGCGTTCCAATCCGGCAAGTTGCATTCCATGATCCTGTGGGGGCCGCCGGGTGTGGGCAAGACCACGCTGGCGCGCCTGATGGCATCGGCCTTCGATGCCGAATTCCTGCCGCTGTCGGCGGTGCTGTCCGGCGTGAAGGACATCCGCGATGCCATCGCGCAGGCCGAGCAGACTTTGCAGCGCAACGGTCGCCACACCATCCTGTTCGTGGACGAGGTGCACCGTTTCAACAAATCGCAGCAGGATGCCTTCCTGCCCTTCGTCGAGCAGGGGCTGGTCACCTTCATCGGCGCGACCACCGAGAATCCATCTTTTGAACTGAACAACGCGCTGCTGTCGCGCGCGCAGGTGTATGTGCTGCAATCGCTGTCCGAAGATGAGATGGGCGAATTGTTCGAACGTGCGCAGCGCACGGTATTGCAAGGGATCGTTTTCGATGCAGCGGCACGCGAACGCGTCATCGGCTACGCCGACGGTGATGCGCGCCGCTTGCTCAATGTGCTGGAACAGTTGCAGACCGCAGCCGAAGCCGCGGGCCTGCATAACATCGATGTCGCGTTCCTTGATGCCACGCTGGCGCAGAAGATGCGCCGTTTCGACAAGGGCGGCGAAGCCTTCTACGACCAGATCTCCGCGCTGCACAAATCGGTGCGTGGCTCCAACCCGGATGCCGCGCTGTACTGGCTGGTGCGCATGCTGGATGGCGGAGCAGACCCGCGCTACCTCGCGCGCCGCATCGTGCGCATGGCTTGGGAAGACATCGGCCTGGCCGACCCGCGCGCCATGCAGATCTCCAACGATGCCGCCACCACCTACGAACGTCTCGGCTCGCCGGAAGGCGAACTGGCACTGGCGCAGGCCGTGCTGTATCTGGCCGTCGCCGCCAAATCGAACGCTGGATACGTCGCGTATAATGCCGCCCGCGCTTTCGTCAAACAGGACAGTTCGCGCGAAGTGCCGCTGCATCTGCGCAACGCGCCGACCAAACTGATGAGGCAGCTCGATTACGGCAAGGACTACCGCTACGCGCACAGCGAAGCGGGCGGCTATGCGGCGGGTGAGGATTACTTCCCGGACGGCATGCCGCAAGTGAGCTTCTACGAACCGGTGGATCGCGGGCTGGAAGCAAAGATTTCAGAGAAGCTGGCGCATCTGCGTGCGCTGGATGAAGCAGCGAAGAAAAACAGAAAAGGATAAGCAGCATGCTGGATATACAAACATTACGTAACGACCTAGCCGGTGTGGCGGCGCGATTGAAGACACGCGGTTTCGAACTGGACACCGCCAAATTCGAGCAACTGGAAGCCGAGCGCAAGACCATCCAGACGCGCACGCAAGAGTTGCAGGCCAAACGCAATGCATCCTCCAAGCTAATTGGCCAGGCCAAAGCCAAGGGCGAAGACACGACAGCTATCATGGCCGAGGTGGGCGCGCTGGGCGATGAGCTGAAGCAACTGGAAGCCAAGCTGCCGCAAGTGCTGGCGGACATGGATGCCTTCCTCGCTGTCATCCCTAACGTGCCGCACGCCAGCGTGCCTGTCGGCAAGTCCGAGGCGGATAACGTCGAGATGCACAAGTTCGGCGAGCCGAAGAGATTCGACTTCGAAGTGCAGGATCATGTCAGCATCGGCGAAGGCTTGGGCGGGCTGGATTTCGAGACCGCCACCAAGATCGCCGGTGCGCGTTTTTCCTTGCTGAAAGGACCGCTGGCGCGCATGCATCGCGCGTTGGCGCAGTTCATGCTGGATACGCATACCGACAAGCACGGCTACACCGAGACCTATGTGCCGTATCTGGTGAACGCCGAATCGATGCGCGGTACCGGGCAGTTGCCGAAGTTCGAGGAAGACTTATTCCGTGTACCGCGCGTGGTGGGCGATGACGGGGTGGAAAAGAATTTCTACCTGATCCCCACCGCCGAAGTTCCCGTCACAAACATGGTGCGCGACGAGATCGTGCCGATGGAAAAACTGCCGATGAAATTCGTAGCGCACACGCCGTGCTTCCGTTCCGAGGCCGGTTCCTACGGGCGCGACACGCGCGGCATGATCCGCCAGCATCAGTTCGAGAAGGTGGAACTGGTGCAGATGGTGCATCCGGAACAATCCTATGCCGCGCTGGAAGCGTTGCTCGGCCATGCCGAGATCATCCTGCAGAAGTTGGGCCTGCCTTACCGCGTGGTCAAGCTGTGCACCGGCGACATGGGTTTCTCCGCCGCCACCACTTACGACATCGAAGTGTGGTTGCCCGCGCAGAACACCTACCGCGAGATCTCGTCCTGCTCCAACTTCGAAGCCTTCCAGGCGCGCCGCATGCAGGCGCGTTTCCGCAACGCGGCAGGCAAGCCGGAATTGCTGCATACGCTGAACGGTTCGGGCCTCGCGGTCGGTCGTACCTTGGTTGCCATCCTTGAGAACTACCAGAATGCTGACGGCAGCGTGACCATCCCCGACGTGCTGCGTCCCTACATGGGCGGCATGGAGAAACTCTCCAAGTAAGGCGCAGATATGAAAGTCGTCCACCTGCTCGGTATCGCCGGTGTCTCCGAAAAAGAGAACGATGAAGCGCGGCTGTGGGCGCAAAGGCTGGAATGGCCGATGGTGGGGGTGGCACTGTGGATCGTGCTGCAGTGGTACCTGGAAGAGACCGGCGGTATCTCCCACGTTGTCGCCCGTGTCGCAGACTGGCTGGTGTGGCTGGCCTTCCTGCTGGAGACCGTGCTGCTTACCGCGCAGGTGCGCGACAAGCGTCGCTACCTGTTCGGCAACTGGCTGAACCTGCTCATCATCACCGCCGGCTTTCCGTATTTCTGGCAGTTCGCGCCCTTGATCGGCCTGCTGCGCAGCGTGCGGCTGGTGCTGGTGGTGGCGCTGCTGCTGCGCATGTCGCGTTCGGCGCGCAAACTGCTGTCGCAGCACAAGCTGGGCACCACCCTGATCGTCGCCTTCTGCGCCATGGTCCTGTCGGGCATCATCATGTCGCGCGTCGACCCCTCGATCGGCGACGTGTGGGACGGCATGTGGTGGGCCTGGGTCACCATGGCCACCGTAGGCTACGGCGATGTGGTGCCGCACACCGGCGCCGGTCGGCTGTTCGCCTCGCTGGTGGTGCTGTTCGGTGTGGTGCTCATCTCCCTGCTCACGGCCAATCTGGCGGCCTTCTTCATTGGCGGGGATGTGGAAAAGATCGAGACAGAAGAAAAGGAGTCTGAGCGCTTGCTGAAGGTAATCTCAGCTCGCCTCGATCACATCGAGCGGATGCTGCAATCACAGCAGGACAAGCGCGACTGAAGCCCTCCGCTGCAATTCATTCCGCGTTTCGCGCAGTTCGTCGCAAACTGCTCCACCTGCGCCCCAGACTTTCTTAAAGTACGTTCCGTCATTACACGGGAGGTGCCATGCAACATCTTTTTGTACTGCTGGCAGTATTGCTGCCATGCCTTGCCGATGCCGGCGAGCTCTGGCTGACACTGCACGGTGACAGACTGGACGGGAAGACGCTGCACGTCGCCCTGCATACCTCCGCCGCGGACTTCCCGATGCGGGACGACAAGGCGCTGCGCCGCACTGTGCTGGCCATCGGTGACACGACCGAACTGAAGATATCGGATATCCCCGCCGGTGAATATGCTGTCGCGGTCTATGCCGACATGAACGGCAACGGCAAGCTGGACAGCAACTTCATCGGTATCCCCAATGAACCGACCGGGGCATCACACGATGCACCGGCGCACTTCGGCCCGCCGAAATTCAAGGACGCAGTGTTTTCAGTGGGCGATGGTACGACCACGCAAACCATCCATATCAAGTGAGGCAGACATGAGCGAACAAGCGATACTCAAACTGCGCAACATCCGCCGCCGCTTCATGCTGGGCGAGACCCACATCGATGCATTGAGTGGCATCTCGCTGGACATCCGTGCGGGCGAGTTCCTCGCCGTGTGGGGGCCGTCCGGCAGCGGCAAATCCACCTTGATGAACATCATCGGTCTGATCGATGCGCCGACCGCAGGCACGGTGAATTTCGACGGCCAGGATACACATCTGCTGAATGACGATGCGCTGACCGAGTTCCGCAGCCGGAAACTGGGCTTCGTGTTCCAGAACTTCAATCTGGTGCCGGTGCTGTCCGCGCTGGAGAACGTGATGCTACCGCTGCAGATACAGGGCGAGAAGGAGGCAGCGGTACGCGAGCGCGCCGCCGCCGCGCTGGTGGATGTGGGACTGGAGCGATTCATCCATTCCCTGCCCGACAAACTTTCCGGCGGACAGCGCCAGCGTGTCGCCATCGCGCGCGCGCTGGTGGTTGATCCGAAACTGGTGATTGCAGACGAACCCACCGCCAACCTGGATTCCGAGAACAGCCGCATGGTGGTCGAGCTGATGCGCGAGATGAATCGCTCACGCAAGGTGACCTTCGTGTTCACCACGCACGATCCGCGCCTGCTCGATCATGTGGACAGGAAGATCCTGCTGCGCGACGGCAATATCGAAAGTGACGAGGTGATGCCATGAGGAAGCTGTTAAAACTCGCCCTGCGCGGCCTGCTGCGCAACCGCCGCCGTTCACTGGTCACGCTGCTCGCCATCGCCTTCGGTTATTCCGCCATCGTGCTGTTCGCGGGCTATACGCACAACATCTACGACGGTCTGGGGCGCCAGTCCATCCATGGCGAGATGCTGGGCCACCTGACCATCTATAAACAGGGCATGCGCACGGAAGGCAAGCTCGATCCCGAACGCTACCTGCTCACCGCGCAGGAAGTGACGGACATCAGCAAGCTGGTGCAGCAGGAGGCGCATGTCGAACTGGTCGCGCCGCGCATCGGCATGAGCGGTCTGGTGAGCAACGGCCGCGTCAGCACCATCTTCATCGCGGAAGGTATCGAGCCTGAAGCGGTAGAGAGATTGCGCGCCGGTGCGCTGACCGATGCCGAACGCGCGAGCGGCATGTACGACAACATGAAGATGCGGCTGGACAAGGACAGGCCTGATGTCGTCGGTCTGAGCGAAGGACTGGTCGAGATGCTGCATCTGCGGGAAGGCGAGCAGGCGCAGGTGCTGGTGAATACCTTGAGCGGGCAGGCCAATGCCGCCGACATAACGCTGGGCAAGTCGTTCAATACCGGCAACGCGGGCAGCAACGACAAGTTCGCCTTCGTGTCACTGTCGCTGGCGCGCAGCCTGCTGGATGCCGGTGCACGTGCCGCGCGTCTGACTGTCCTGCTCGATCGCACCGGCAATACGGAGATGATGCGCGATGTATTGCGAACGAAACTGCAAGCCGCGGGCTACGACGTGGAGATACTCACCTGGCAGGAGCTGTCCGATTTCTACAATCAGGTGCACGGCATGTTCGACATGATCTTCGGTTTCATCTTCATGATCGTGTTGACCGTGGTGCTGATGAGCGTCGCCAACTCCATGGGCATGACTGTGGTCGAGCGCACGCGCGAGATCGGCACGCTGCGCGCCATCGGCCTCAAGCGCAGCGGCGTGATACGGCTGTTCACCCTGGAATCGATGCTGTTGTCGCTGATCGGCTGTGTCAGCGGGCTGCTGATCTCCTTGCTGGTGCGCTGGGGCGTGAACGCGGCGGATATCTCCTATGTGCCGCCCAACAGCGCCAGTCCGGTACCGTTGCTGGTCGATCTGGATGTGGCGCGTAGCGTGTTCGCCTTCTTCCTGATGGGGCTGGTCGGCACGCTGGCCGCCTACATGCCGGCACGGCGCGCGGCGAAGAAAGACATCATCGACGCACTCGGTCACGTTTAGGAGGTCATATGAAAAGACGGATCGTATTCGCGCTACTTTGCTTTGTCGGTTCGGTATACGCCGCACCCGATGCGCAGAGCATCCTGAAACATTCCGACCAGGCGCGCGGCGGCGGCCTGCCCGGCATCGTGTGGGAGATCACCCTGCGTTCACGCGACGGCGACAAGGTGGACGAGCCGCAGCGCCTGGTCGTCAAGGCGGTGGACGAATCCAGCGTGGCCGAGACGCAGGAACCGGTGCGCTTCAAGGGATCGAAGCTGCTGCAGGTCGGGCGAAACATGTGGCTGATCCGGCCCGGTCTGTCCAAACCCATCCCCATTTCGCCGCGCCAGCGCATGAGCGGGCAGGCCTCCAATGGCGACATCGCGGCAACCAACTATGCGGGCGATTACACGGCGGAAATGGATGGCACGCAGAGCGTGGACGGCGAACCCTGTTACGTGCTGAACCTGAGTGCGAAGCACAAGCGCGCGACCTACGACAAGATACGCTACTGGGTGTCGGTCAAACGCGGCGTCGGCGTCAGTGCGGAATTCAATTCACTGAGCGGAAAACTGTTGAAGACCGCGCGCTTCGAATATGCGAACACCATAGCCTATCAAGGCAAGCAAATCCCCTTCGTCAGCAGGATGACCATCCGCGATGCACTGATCGATGCCGAGACGGTGATGGAATTCGGCACGGTCAAAGTGCACAGGATCGCCGCATCGGAATTCGACCTGGGGCAGATGCAATAATGTTCATCGCCCATTTCGGCGTCGGTTTCGGCGCGAAGAAGATCGCCCCTGAGGTCTCGCTGGGTACGCTGTTCCTTGCAGCGCAATTCATCGACCTGCTGTGGCCGACCCTGTTGTTGCTGGATCTGGAACAGGTGCGCATACAGCCGGGTGCGACTGTGGTCACACCCTTGCTGTTCGAGAACTACCCCATCTCGCACAGCCTGCTGGCCGTGATCGGCTGGGCGGCGCTGATCGCCACGATCCACCTGTGGTTCAAGCGTGTTCCGCGCGAAGCGCTGATCCTGGGGGCGCTGGTGGTCAGCCACTGGTTGCTGGATGTGTTGGTGCACCGTCCCGACCTGCCTTTGGTGCCCGGTGGCGAGTTGATGGTCGGATTGAATGGCTGGTCGTCGCTGCCGCTCACCCTGTTGCTGGAAGGAACGCTGTTCGCGGCGGGGGTATGGCTGTACACGCGTGCCACGGTTGCATTGGATGCCAAAGGACGCTGGGGATGCTATGCATTGCTCGCCTTCCTCGCTTTGATCTACGCCGGCAACGTGTTCGGCGCACCGCCACCGAACACCCAAGCCATCGCCTGGGTGGGGCAGGCACAGTGGCTGCTGGTGCTGTGGGGCTATTGGGTGGATAAACATCGCCATGCTGTCGCGCATTAGCCTGTTACTGCTGGTGTACTGCATTTCGCCTGCTGCGGCGGAGGAGGCATGGCGCAGCTCGTGGGATGCCACGCTGTACGGTTATGCCGGCCACATGGCGCTGCGCGAGGACAGCGTGCTGAATCCGGGCAACCAGATCGCGCGCATGGCGCAGAGCAGCGATACCGCCGAGTTGCGCATGAATGCAAGGGCCGAGCGTGAAGCGCTGCGCTTCACGGCACGCGGCATCGCCAGCAAACGTGAGCAGCGCAACGGTTTCGGGGCGCAGTCTAACCATGACGCCTATCTCAGCCAGTGGCAGGTGCGTGTGCGGGCGGCGGAGGGCTGGCATCTTGCCGCCGGGCGCGATGTGCTGAACTGGGGCGCGGCGCAGTTCCGTTCGCCGTCCAGTCCGTTCTATTTCGACAACGGGCGCAGCGATCCGATGCGCGAACTGACCGGCATGGACATGCTGAAGCTGTCCTGGACACCGGATCGGGCGCTCAGCGCGAACCTGATGCGTATCGTGCGCGCCGGGGACGAGCAGGCGCAAGGCACGGTCTGGCGCGACAGCTGGCTGCTGAAGATGGATCTGCGCGGCGACGACTGGGCATATGGGCTGGTAGCCGTGCATGCGCCGCATCTGCCTGGCTTCTACGCTGCGCACGGGCAATGGACGGTGAGCGATGCGGCGATGCTGTATGGGGAACTGTCTTCCTCGGTTCGGCGTGATGCCTTGCAGTCTCCGGAAGATGCGGCGCTGCCATTCACCGTGCAGACGCAATCGCCGCGCCGCAGCACCGCATCGATCGGTGCCGCCTACACGTTCGACAACGGCCAGACCCTGAATGCCGAGTATCTGCACGACGGCCACGGCTATAGCGCCGCGCAACAGGAGAGTTATTTCGCGCGCGCAGCCACCGCGCCCGTGCTGGCCGGTCTGGCGCTGGGACTGGCGCCGCGCCTGCTCGGCCGCGACTATCTGCATCTGGTGTGGCAGAGCAATCTGATGGAAAGCGAAGGCTACTGGCGGCTGATGGCGACGCGCAACCTCACCGATCACAGCGGCAGCCTGAGCGGCTACGGCGAGCACACGCTGAGCACACGCATCAGTGCCTTCGTCGTCGGTCAGTACGCCTTCGGCGACGCCAGACAGGAAGCCGGTGCACTGTTCACGCGCAGCCTCACGCTGGGGCTGAAGGTTGCGCTACCATGACCCGCAGAAGGGAGATGGAATGAATCCGACCAAGCGCAACATCCTGGCCGTCATGGCAGCCGGCACATGGATCAATGCCTCCGAGTTCTTTCGCAATGAAGTGCTGATCAAAGACCTGTGGGCCGAGCACTACCGGTCACTGGGCTTGGCCTTCCCATCTGCGCCGGTGAACGGCATGTTGTGGATGCTGTGGGGTTTTGTGTTCGCCGCAATGATCCTTGCGGTGTCGCGTCGCTTCGATCTGCTGCAGACCACCCTGATCTGCTGGCTGATGGCCTTCGTGCTGATGTGGATCGTCATCTGGAACCTGCTGGTGATGCCGGCCGGGCTGCTGACCTTCGCGCTGCCGCTGAGTCTGCTGGAAGTCTTCATAGCTGCCTACCTGTGTATGAAGCTGTCTCCCCCATGCGCCGCAACCTGCTGATCTCAACGATCTCCTCGCTGCTGTTCAACACGGCGATCGCCGGCCTGCTCACGCTGGTCGGCTTCGAAGGGTTCTGGGTCAATTTCGTGTTCTCGCAATGTATCGGCCTGTCCATCTACGCCATCAATGCCGCGGTGATCTATCACAGCGCGGATGTGCGCAGACGCAGCCTGATCCTGTTGCTGAGCTTCCCCGGCAGCATCCTGTTCGGCGTGCAGATGGGGTCGTTGCTGACCGGTGTCGGTGATTGGAGCGATCCGCAGGCGTGGATCGCCGTGGTCATCGGTCTGTTCTTCGGCGGCATTGGCGGCATTACCTATTTCCTCGGCCTGCGTATCGAGCAACTGGATGACGAGGTGAAGCAGCGTCGCCTGAACGAGATGGAGAGCGAGCGTCGGCAGACGGAGGCGCAGCTCAAGATGTTGCAGGCGCAGATCGAGCCGCACTTCCTGTTCAACACGCTGGCCAACGTCGACAGCCTGATCGACAGCGATCCTGCTCAGGCCAGGCGTTTGCTGGAACGCCTCAACGACTGGCTGCGCATCGCACTGCAGCGCACGCGCAGCATGCAGACAACGCTGGGCGACGAGTTGGACATGCTGGAGAACTTCCTGCAGATACTGAAGATCCGTTTCGGCGAACGCTTGCGCTGGAATATCAGCGCCGACGCAGAAATGCGGCGATTGCAGTTCCCGCCCATGTTGCTGCAACCGCTGGTGGAGAACGCCGTGCGCCACGGTATCGAACCCAAGGTGGGCGGCGGGGAGATCGTCATCCGTGCCGAACAGGCAGATGAAACGCTGCGTATCACAGTCAGCGACAGCGGCGTCGGCCTGCAGGCCAAAGGCGAGTCGGGTACGGGGCTGGAGAATGTGCGTGAAAGACTGGGCGCGCTCTACGGCAAACAGGGACGTTTGCATCTGCAGGGCAATGCCGATGGCGGTGTGACGGCGATACTGGAGTTGCCACGATGAAGGCCATCATCGCCGACGACGAGATCAATCTGGCGCAAGACCTGCGACGGCGGCTGGAGACCTTGTGGCCGGAATTGCAGATCGCCGCAGTGGTGCACGACGGCCTCGCGGCGGAGCAGGCGTTACAGGCGCTACAGCCCGACATGGCCTTCCTCGATATCCGCATGCCGGGCCAGAGCGGACTGGACGCCGCACGGGCTGCACCGACCAAGTGCCGCGTGGTATTCGTCACCGCCTATGACGACCATGCCGTCGCGGCGTTCGAACAGGCCGCCGTGGATTACCTGCTGAAACCGGTATCGGACGAACGTCTTGCGCGTTGCGTGGAAAGATTGAAACAGCACAGCGAAACCGCACCTGAGGTATTGCTTGCCCGTCTGCAGAACATGCTTGCCTCCCCCGCCAAGGCTGAGCCGCTACGCTGGTTGCGCATCCAGGTCGGCCAGACCGTACGCATGGTGGCGGCGGAAGAGGTGTGCTACTTCCAGTCCGCCGATAAATACACCGCCGTGCTCACGCGTGATGCAGAGCTCCTGCTGCGCACTCCGCTCAAGGAACTCGTCACCCAGCTCGATCCCGACCGGTTCTGGCAGGTGCACAGAGGCACACTGGTCAATGTCGCGCAGATCGTCAACGCACATCACGGCCTGATGGGAAAGGTCACACTGGAACTGCGCGACAGGACTGAAAAACTTGCCGTGAGCCGCAGTTATGCGCATCTGTTCCGGCAGATGTGAGTCTGGCAATTACTGCCCTATCCCGAAAGGGAAGCGCGTCGTCTTCGGAAGCTTCCCTTCCGCATCCAGTCGCTTCAGCATGTCGTGATACAGGCGCACCGTCTCCACGTGCACCACGGCCTCGCCGCCGCGCGCGCGACCGAATCTGGTGTTCTCGTAATACTCGGGTTGTGACAACAGGGGCATCACGCGTCTCACATCGACCCACACATCGGGATTGAGACCGCGTTGTCTGGTCATGATGCGCGCATCCTCAAGGTGTCCCATGCCCTGGTTATAGGCGGCCAAGGCCATCCACAGGCGATTCTGCTCGGTGATACGTAGCGGCAATTGCTCCTTTAACAGTTGCAGGTAACGTGCGCCGGCCATGATGCTTTCCTTGGGGTCCAGGCGATTGTCCACGCCCATGCGGTCGGCGGTGGTCTCGGTGAGCATCATCAGGCCGCGCACGTTGGTGAAGGAGACGGCATTCGGATCCCAGCGCGACTCGCGATAGGCCAGCGCTGCGATCAAGCGCCAATCGATGCCGGTCAGGTCGGCGGCGTCCTGAAACCACTGGCGATAATGCGGCAGCACAGTACGCGTATCGGCGATGAATGCTGACACGTCGATGCTGCCCAATCTGTCATTGTGGCCGTAGTGGCGATCGATCGCGTAGTGCAGCGCACGGTTCTTGCGGCTCTCGGCGAGAAAACGATTCACCGTATCCAGTAACTCTTCGTCACCTTCGGCACTGATGGCCCAGCTCATGTCCGAATCGAGGTTCAGGCTCAGGCCTCTGCCGATCTCCGGATAGTAGTTGCGCATGGTGGTGATCTGCTCTTCATTGGCTACCGTGCAGTCGATTTGCTCTTCCGCCAGTTCTTTCAGCAACTCGATGGGAGAGCTGTCCTTGCGCGATTCCCAATCCAGCCGATCCAGTTCTTCACGCAGCTTGCGCAAGGCAGCCTCCTGTGCCGATTCACGTGCCACCACCAGTTCGCGCGAGGTGAGTTCTTCCAGCTTGCGGGGCTGCTTGCCATTGCAGACCACGCGTTCATCCAGCTTGTGATAGCCGTCGCTATAGCGCAGTGAGGGATTGGACTGGGAACGGAAGCCGGCGACCAGATGTGCATTCCCTGCCAGCAGGGTTGCGACGGCCTTATCGGAAGGCTGCTTGATCAATCGCACACGCACGTTGAGATGCTTGGCGAACAGGGTGACCAGATCGGATTCGAATGCCGAATCTGTGACCATGGAGGCGTCTGGCACCACCGCGACCAGTTCCCCTGACCGCCAATCAGGCAGGGGCGGGGTTTCGATGGCCTTGATCACCAGCCAGGCGAACAGGCCGATCAGAACGACCACCCGCAGAGGATAGAGGCTGCGCATTCTCGATTGCGTGCGATTCAGGATGGACTGTGTAACATTCTGCCCGAAAAAGGATGTTGCTGGTAAAATGCGCGCCCTTCGCAGTGTGGAAGATGGTTATTCCGCATTCGAACAGAGTCTCGGAGAGGTGGCAGAGTGGTCGAATGTACCTGACTCGAAATCAGGCATACCGCAAGGTATCGAGGGTTCGAATCCCTCCCTCTCCGCCAAACACGAACCGCCCCTTGAGGGCGGTTTTTGTTTGGCTGAAAGGAAGTGTGGACGGAGCCTCTTGGGTTCGACCAGCGAGTACCGCTCGCGCAGGACGCCGTCAGGCGGTCCCGAACGCAGAGCGAAGTATCTGAATTAGACGCGAAGCTCATCTCTGGCGGTCTGCACAAACAAGATATTCCCGTACCGGTCGCCTCGATGACTCGGGTGTCTAGTGAGCAAGTCAGGTACGCAAGCCAATAACAGCGTGCACTCATCGCATTCAGGATTTCTTGCGGGACTGAGACGAGGGCGGTGTTAAAATCCTCGCCTGAATTGACTGTCGCCGAACATGCCGCAACCCGCTTTCGTCCATCTTCGTCTCCATAGCGAGTATTCCATCGCTGACGGCATCGTGCGCATCGATGAAGCGGTGGCGGCGGCGCAGGCGGATGCACAGCCCGCGCTGGCGCTGACCGATCTCTCCAATGTGTTCGGGCTGGTGAAGTTCTACAAGAAAGCGCGCGGCTCGGGTATCAAACCCGTGGCCGGTTGTGATGTGTTCGTCACCAACGATACCGCGCGCGACCAGCCGCACCGTTTGCTGTTGCTGTGCCAGTCCAATGCCGGCTATCTGAAGCTGTGCGACCTGCTGACGCGCGCCTATCTTGGCAACCAGTACCGCGGTCGTCCCGAGATTCGCAAGGAATGGCTGAACGAAGGCACGGAGGGTTTGATTGCGCTGTCCAGCTTCCAGCTGGGCGAGGTGGGTGTGGCGATGCAGAACGGCAATGCCAATGCCGCGAAGCAGGCAGCCCTCGACTATGCCGAGCTGTTCCCCGACCGTTTCTATCTGGAGATCCAGCGTTGCGGCTTCCCGCGTGAGGAAGAACTCATCCGCGACACGGTGCTGCTGGCGAATGTGCTGGCGTTGCCGGTAGTGGCGACGCACCCGGTGCAGTTCCTGGCAGCCGACGACTACAAGGCACACGAGGCGCGCGTGTGCATCGCCGAAGGCTATGTGCTGAACGACAAGCGCCGCCAACGTGTGTTCACCGAGCAACAGCATTTCAAGACGCAGGCCGAGATGGCCGAACTGTTCGCCGATCTGCCGCAGGCTTTGCAGAACAGCGTGGAGATCGCCAAACGCTGCAACCTCACGCTCAAACTCGGCACCAACTACCTGCCCGATTTCCCCACGCCGAACGGCGAATCGCTGGACCAGTTCCTGCGCGACGAATCGCTGCGCGGACTGGAGCAGCGCATGCTGCATCTGTATCCGGACGAGACGCTGCGCGCAGAGAAGATGCCGGAATATCTGGCGCGCCTCGAATTCGAGACCGAGACCATCATCAAGATGGGCTTCCCGGGCTACTTCCTGATCGTGTCGGACTTCATCCGCTGGGCGAAATCCTACCGTCACGAGCGCTTCCCCAACGGCGTGCCGGTGGGGCCGGGGCGCGGTTCCGGTGCCGGTTCGCTGGTGGCTTATTCGCTCGGCATCACCGACCTCGACCCGTTGCGTTACGAACTGCTGTTCGAGCGCTTCCTCAATCCCGAGCGCGTGTCCATGCCCGACTTCGACGTGGACTTCTGCCAGGACGGGCGCGAACTGGTGATCCAGTACGTGCGCCATCACTACGGCGAGGCCTGCGTGTCGCAGATTGCCACCTTCGGCACTATGGCCTCCAAGGGTGTGATCCGCGACGTCGGCCGCGTGCTGGACTTCCCCTACATGCTGTGCGACCGACTGTCCAAGCTGGTGCCGCTGGAAGGTGTGAAGCCGGTGTCGTTGGCCAAGGCACGCGAAATGGAACCCGAGTTCAACGCCATCATTGCCAGCGAAGAAGGCGTGGACGAGCTGATGGAGCTGGGCGAGCGTCTGGAAGACCTGACGCGCAACGTCGGCATGCACGCCGGCGGTGTGTTGATCGCGCCGGGCAAGCTCACTGATTTCTGTCCGCTGTATTGTGCCGAAGGCAGCGAGAGCACGGTCAGCCAGTTCGACAAGGACGATGTGGAAGCCGTCGGCCTGGTGAAGTTCGACTTCCTGGGTCTGCGCACGCTGACCATCATCGACTGGGCGGTGCGCTACATCAAAGCGTCCGGCATCGAAGGCACAGCGTCGTTCAACATCGACCTGATTCCGCTCGACGACAAGCCCACCTACGACACCATCTTCCGCAACGCGAACACCACCGCCGTGTTCCAGTTCGAATCGCGCGGCATGAAGGACACGCTGGTGAAAGCGCAGCCGGACTGCATCGACGATCTGATCGCGCTGAACGCCTTGTACCGTCCCGGCCCGATGGACTTCATCCCGGACTACATCAACCGCAAGCACGGCCGCGAGAAGGTGATCATCCCGCACCCGCTGCTGGACAAGGTGGTGCGCAGCACCTACGGCATCATGGTGTATCAGGAGCAGGTGATGCAGGCCGCGCAGGCGGTGGCCGGCTACACGCTGGGCGGCGCCGACATGCTGCGCCGCGCGATGGGTAAGAAGAAAGCCGAAGAGATGGCCGAACAGCGCGCCATCTTCGTGGCGGGCGCGGCCAGGAACGACATCGACGAGAAGAAGGCGAACGAGATCTTCGACACCATGGAGAAGTTCGCGGGTTACGGCTTCAACAAGTCGCACGCCGCCGCCTACTCCGTAGTCGCCTATCAGACCGCCTACCTGAAGTGCCACTACCCGGCCGCGTTCATGGCCGCCACGCTGTCCTCGGAAATGGACAACACCGACAAGGTGAGCTTCTTCTATCAGGACACGGCGTTGCAGGGCGTGCAGATCCTGCCGCCGGACATCAACAGCTCGCTGTACCGCTTCACGCCAACCGACGAGAAGACCATGGCCTACGGCCTCGGTGCGGTGAAAGGCACGGGCGAAGCAGCGGTGGAGAACATCGTGGCGGCGCGCAAGGAAGGCGGGCCGTTCACCGACCTGTTCGACTTCTGCCGCCGCGTGGACAAGCGCGTGGTCAACCGCCGCGCCATCGAGGCGCTGATCAAGGCGGGTGCGTTCGACAGCATCAACGACCATCGTTACCAGTTGCTGGCCTCGCTCGATTCCGCGCTGGGCAGTGCCGAACAACATGCGCGCGCGGCCAATCAGGTCAGCCTGTTCGGCGACGATCCGGCGGAGGATATGACGCTGCCACTGGCGGACGTTCCGCGCTGGAAACTGCGTGAACAGCTGCAACAGGAGAAGACCGCGCTCGGCTTCTATCTGTCCGGCCACCCTTATCAGGAGTTCGAACAGGAGCTGTCCAATTTCGTCAGCATGCGGCTGGACAAGGTCACGCCCGAGATATTGCCCGCTGCCAACGGCAGGTCACGCCGCCAGGAAAAAGAACTGGTGCTGGCCGGCATCATCAGCGGCATCCGCATCCTGCAGACGCGGCGCGGCCGCATGGCGGTGCTCACGCTGGACGACGGCAGCGCGCAGATCGAGATGACGGTGTTCAACGACCTGTTCGAGCCGAACCGCAACTGGCTGCGCGACGACCAGCTGGTGGTGGCGCGCGGTCGCGCCAGCATGGACGAATATTCCGGCGGCATGCGCATCAGTGCCGACGCACTGTTCGACTTCGCCTCGGCGCGTGCGGTGTTCGCCAAGCGTCTGGATATCGAGTGCAGCATGGACGACAAGGTCTGCACTACTCGTTTGGCCGAGATGCTCAAGCCGTACTGCGGCGGAGAATGTACGGTACAGATCAACTACCGCAACCTGATCGGCGCCGCGCCGTTGCGTCTGGGGGACGAGTGGAAGGTCACTCTGCCGGAAGAATTGATCGCGACGCTGAACGATGAGATCGGGCGCGACAAAGTGCGTATCATCTATCAGTGAAATAACACCTCGGGGCTATATCTATTGCCCGAAAAGAGCTTAGATTGAACGCAGCGCGACATTGCGCTGACTTCATTCCAATCAACCATTCTTGGGAGCTCAAAATGACAAAGCGTGTAGTGATGGCTGCGATGCTGTCGATGCTCATGGCAGGTACAGCGATGGCGCAGGAGGGCAAATCGGAAGTCTCGATCGCCGGCAACATGACGGCGACAACGACTGATGTGGGAGGCTTCACTTCCGATGCGACCAGTACATTCTTTTACTTCCGGATGGGACAGTATCTGACTTCCCAGATGGTCATGTCCGGCAACGTCTCGCTGTTCGGAACCAGCAGCAATGGTGGAGCATCTTCGAACGTGGGTACGAATCTGGGATTCGGGCTCAAATATTATCTTGATGGCGCAGCCAAGTCGGCTCTCGTCCCCTTTGTGGAGGGGGAGTTGCATATGGTGCTGCTCTCATCGACAACCTCGAACATCACTTCGACCATGACCGGTGGCGGTTTATCGGCAGGTGTTGGCGCATCGTATTTCATCACTGAAGATGTTTCAGCCGACTTGTCCATACAGGGGTTCGGGGACGGGTTGACCGATGATTACGGCACGGACATCACCCAAAGCGGGGTGCGCATGCTGTTCGGCCTCACTGCCAGATACTGATCTGTATAGGCGGGCGGCTCAGGCCGCCTGCTGCTTGATGCTCAGTCGGATGGTTCTTATGAGGTTGCGCTGTTCGCTCTACTTGTTTCTGCTGCTGACGGCTTTCCCGGCCGGTGCGGCGCAGGACAAGGTGGCTGTCGTGGTCTACGGCCAGGACGAGGTCGCCAGTCGCTATCAGCGTGTTGCACAGACACGCTTCGAACAGCTGCTCGCGGACAATGGCGTCGTGGTACTCGATCAGGACAAGGCGGAGGAGCTGAAGGATACCTGGGGCCGATTGAGTGATCCCGGCGCGCTCATTACCGCTGAAGACTTCGTGGAGAACGCGGGCAAATACGAGATATCCGGTATCTATCGTATCTACCTCTCGGCAGGTAAGGCGGTCGGCCTTGCAGCCACCTTCACCGCCACGGCGAGCGCCGATATCCGTTTTGTCGATGCAGAGGCCCAGGTCAAGGCAGCTGCCTCTGCACCGATGGGAACCAAGGGCATGCCCCCCTCCGACGGTCTGACCGAATCCGCCGCGCTCAACAACGCGATCCAGCGTGCAGTCGACCATTCAGCCGGGAAGATCGGCATGCAAGTGATGGATGTCACCCATCCGCGCCTGGTCAGACTGACCCTCAAGCAGGTGGAGATGCTGTCGGAAGATGCGGCTGCGGTGCCCGCCACGCCGGCATTGGGCATGGCCAGCGAATGGGCCGGCTATGCCAGGCTGCAGGCGGATGACTGGACCTCGGAAGAACCGACTTGTGTCCGAGCCTCGCCGGACGGGCGCATGGGTGTGGTCGGTACCTATCTGATGCGCACGTCATTCAATTTCGGGCGGCCGACGCGCGCGTATGCCTCCTACCTGCATGTGGTCGATGCCGATACGCGTGGCGAAGTCGAGCGTTTCGAGGTTTCGGTGAAGGACCCGCGCTACCAGCGGGGCGGATCGCGCATCACGGATTGCCTGTTCCTGCGCAGCTGGCGTTATGTGGCGGCAGTCTCGCAGAGTCATCTGATCTTTGCGGACACCGAACGCGGGGTGGAGTTGGGGCGGCACTATTTCAGCGAACCGTTCGACAAACCCGCGCTGGCCCATCTGCACGGCAAGACTGACGACTTCCTGTCCGTGACCGAAGGTGCGCGCAGGGCCTTGTTCCAGATCGTGCGGGAATGAACATGAAGATACAGGACAAGAAAGGATGGTCGCAACGCGGTGGACGCGTCCTGCTGCTGTCGCTTGCATGGCTGCTGGCTATGCCGATTTGGGCAGCATCCTGCGCGGGCGGCGGACCGCGACCGGACTGGATAGATAGCCCGGAGACGGTGACGTCCGAGTACTTTCTGGCAGCGGGCGTGTCGGCCAGTGCCAAGGCTGCGCTGTCCGAGCGTATCGCGACCGCCAAGCAGAACGCCTTGAAGAGCCTGTCGGAGATGATAGAGGTCTCGGTCAAGAACGCCATCGTGCTGGAGCAGTCGAGCCGCAAGACCTGGGGCAGCGAATTCACGGACTCGAGCCTGAACCTGGTCACTCAGACCTCGACCAGCGCCTCACTGCGCAACGTAGAGATCATCGAAACCTGGGAAGACCCGAGGAGTTGCGACCTTTGGTTGCGCGCCAGGGTATCGAAGCGCGATGTCGACAAGGGCAAGCGCGAGGGACTTTCGAGGATGCTGTTCGCAGAACTGAAGGCACAGATCGCCGTCGCGCAAGATGCAGCTGCCATGCCGGATAAGCGCGGCGCGGCGCTGGAAGCTGCGCAGGATATATTGCCGCGCATCTCGCTGGAGCTGGTGCCGGAGGCAGGTTCGGCGGCGCTCTATGAGAGCATACTGAAGGGCTTGCGATCTGCGCTGTCATCGCTCGAACAGGCACGGTCCGCGCTGCAGGCAGCCGACTTGCAGGTGGCGGAAGCGGCATCGCAAACCGATCAAGGACAGCGTGCCCGGATGCTGTCCGGGGCAGCGAGCACCTACAAACGGCTGCTGGCGCAATATGGACAAGGGATCGCCGGGTTGTTCGAGAGCGGCGACATCCTGTACAGGCTGGGTGAACTGGAAACGGCGCGCGCCAACGTCTGCGACGCGAAGAACTACTTCCAGCAGGCCGGCGAATCGAAACAGCTGAGTGAACGCAATGAACTGGCACGGAACCGTGCCGCCGCTCTGCAGTGTTCCGAGGCGGAACTGGAGCAGGCCGCATGGCGCCAGTATTTCGAAGGACGTGCCGTTACCCTGCGCTGCAACTATCGGACTGCTGGCAATGTGGCGGTCTGGCATAAAGCCTGCGATGCATTGAACGCCCTCATCCGTCCCTTGGGGGCACAGGTCACAATCAGCAGCGCAGTCATGGATGCGGCACAACTGGATGCGATGCTGCGCGGGGAGGTGCCTTCCGCAAGGCGGGATGGCGAAGCGCTGGAGCTGGTCATGCTGGCCGACGGCAGGATGGTGGAACGCGCCGGACGCGATCCACAGTCAGGCAGCCGCGAATACCAATTCAATGGCACGATGGGCAGTCTGCTGCTGGATAAAGGTGAGCTGGTGCTCGCAGACAGGTTCAAAGGCGTGACCGGCTGGAACCCCGTCTCCGAAGAGATGGTGATGGACGTGCTGGCGATCAATATGGTCAAGCGCTGGCGGGGCAAGACCTCCGGATTCCTGCGCCAGAAAACGGAACAATGAACGGGAGTAAGCGATGCGCGCATCCCTGCAAGCGATATCGGGCCTGAGTATTTGCCTGCTGCTGTTGTGTCTGACAACCCCTGCGCACGCCGCGGAAGGGATGGAGGTCGTCAAATCCACCGGACATGTCACGTCGGGCGACATAGAAGGGGCGCCCGGGCAGTACCGTGTCAATACGGGTGCAGGCGGGCGTGCCGTGGTGAGTGTAGGCGCTACGGGTTTTATCGTGGTCGAGCAGAACAGTACGGTCGAGATCGACCGTTCCGGGCCGGTGGAAGTGTTCCGCCAGATTAGCGGCATGATCTACTACGCGATGAACAAGATAGATCGATCCATGCGCGCTGCCGAAGTCAGGACGAAAACTGCGGTGATCGGCGTGCGCGGCACCCGTTTCATGGTGGTCGAGCAGCCAGAACGACAGGAGATCGGCATGCGCAAGGGCGAGGTGCGCGTGATCAGTCCGGCCGAGGAGTTCGAGATCCACCGCCAGCAGGTGACGGATGAGTTCGCCGCGTTCAGGAAAGAAGGCAAGGATGCGGTCGCCCGCGAACGCCAGGCATTCAAAGAATATCAGGCTAGAACGCAACGCGAGTTCGTGGAGTTCAAGCGTGAATTCAGTCTGCAGACCGACCGCATGGTGGCCTTCAGTGGACGGCGCGTGACCGAAACGGCGCTGAGCGCAACGACCAGGAACGAGATGGCTGGGCTGGAGCAGTTCGCGGCGGAATGGCTGAGCAAGGTGCGTGATTGAAGCAGTACTGTGATAGTTGGATGAATGGCAATAACAAACCAAAAGGAGATGGCATCATGACTAATCGTTACGTTATGTCGTTGCTTGCATTGGGCATGCTGGGGCTGGGTGGATGTGCCAGCGCACCCAAGGTCGCAGCGCCGGAATGCGTGTTCCCCAACTCGCAGCAGGCAGCACCGCTCTGGGTATGCAACATGCCGGTAGAAGGTACTTCCGTGACAGCAGTCGGGATGGCTGCCAAGTCCGCTGCGGGCATGTCTTTCATGAAGCAGATGGCGATGACCGATGCGCGGGTACAGCTGGCGCAGACAATACGTACCAGAGTGACCAACATGGTCAAGCAGTATGCCGAATCGACCGGTTCCGCAGATCAGGAGACCGTGGATCAGGTCAACACCTCGGTAACCAAGCAGATCACCGACGAGATGCTGGTCGGCAGCAAACTGCTGCGTACCATCACCGGGCCGGACGGCACCTTGTATGCGCTGGTCGGTCTGGATGAAGCCAGTGCACAGCAGCTCGCCGCGACCGCGCTGAAGAGCAGCATGAACAACGATCAGGCAGCGTGGCAACAGTTCCGCTCGCAGAAGAGCCAGGATGAGCTGGCTACCGAGATCGCCAATCAACCGCCCGCACAATGATACGGGTATGTGAATGCAAGCAAATCATGGAGGCATCATGCGAAGAATATCGAGTCTGATGATGGCGGCCCTGTTCCTGTCAGTCATGGCGGGTTGCGCCAGCGACAACAGCAAGGATCACAAGGATAGCGACGACTGGCAGCAATATCGTTCACAAAAAGGGCAGGAAGAACTGTCGAAAGAAGTGCAGGGCAACACGCCCTGATGCTGCATCGGGCAGTCGGACTGCCCGATCTGCACGGCGAATTGAACAAATGCCGATGGTAAGAGTAGAATCGCCGCCTTCTGTATACGGCCCTATTTTGCGAGGTGTACAAGTAACACCGCATGAATGCAACAAGTCTATCGGCGCTTGAGATAACCAATGGCGTGATCCTGTTCTGGATCTTGCTCGGCGCGGTCGGCTTGTGGTGGCGCGATACCCGCTCACTCACCCGCATCCTGTTTCCGCTGGGCGCGCTGGCTGCCTTGTTGCTGGCCGCCGCAGGGTTCGCCGCGCTGGGCAGTGAGGCGCAGACGCTGGTGCTGCCGCTGGGTCTGCCCGAATTGCCGTTCCACCTGCGGCTGGATGCGTTGTCCACCTTTTTCCTGATCCTGCTCGGCGTAGCCTCGTTCGGCGTCTCGCTCTATGCAAGCGGTTATTTCCGCCACATGGAAGGCAAGACACTGGGGCTGCTCTGTCTCGAATACCATCTTTTCCTCGCCAGCATGGCGCTGGTGTTGCTTGCGGACGACGCTTACCTGTTCATGGTGGCCTGGGAGATGATGGCACTGTCCTCCTATTTCCTGGTCACCACCGACCATGCTATCCCCGATATCCGCCGTGCTGGCTTCCTCTATCTGCTGATCGCCCATGTCGGTGCCATCGCCATCCTGCTTGCCTTCGGTGTGATGCAGGGCGGAAACGGCATCGGCGCCTATACCTTCGATGCCATGCGCGCCGCGCCGCTGACGCCGTTCTGGGCCTCGGCCGCGTTCCTCCTGGCGCTGTTCGGTTTTGGCGCCAAGGCCGGCGTGTTGCCGACGCACGTGTGGCTGCCGGAGGCTCACCCTGCAGCCCCGTCGCCTGTATCGGCGCTGATGAGCGGGGTGATGCTGAAGACTGCGATCTACGGCATCTTGCGCGTCACCTTCGATCTGTTGCCCGAACAAGTATGGTGGTGGGGCGTGCTGGCGCTGGGCCTAGGTCTGGTCACAGCCGTGTTCGGGGTGATGTTCGCCGCCGTGCAGGGTGACATGAAGCGCCTGCTGGCCTATTCCTCCATCGAAAACATCGGCCTGCTGCTGGTTGGCATCGGCCTGACGCTGATCTTCCATGTCTATGGCAAGGCAGAACTCGCGGCACTGGCGTTGGCAGCGACGCTGTATCACAGCCTCAACCACGCCTGCTTCAAAAGTCTGCTGTTCGTCGGCACCGGCTCCATCCTGCATGCCACCGGCGAGCGCAACATGGGGCGACTGGGGGGGTTGATCCATCACATGCCGTGGGCGTCGGTGCTGATGCTGGTGGGCGTGCTGGCTATCGCCGGACTGCCTCCTCTCAACGGTTTCGTATCGGAATGGCTGCTGCTGCAGGCCTTTCTGTTGTCACCCGGCCTGCCCAACAGCTACATCGACATGCTGGTACCGGTGGCAGCCGCCGTGATCGCGCTGGCGGCGGCACTGGCCGCTTACGTGATGGTCAAGTTCTACGGAGTGATCTTCCTGGGGCAGCGGCGCGAACCGGCGCTGGCGCGTGCTCATGATGCAGGCAGCATGGAACGTGCCGGCATGGTGTGGCTGGCGCTGGCCTGCGTGGCCTTGGGCCTGTTCCCGGTGTTCGTGCTGGGGCAGATCGATCTCGTGGCGCTGTCACTGCTTGGCTCACAACTGGGCAATGCCAGCGCCGACTGGATGTTCCTGGCACCGGTGGACACCGGTCGTGCCAGTTACAGTCCGATGTATTTCCTGTTGGCGGTAGCGGGCGTGATGGGGCTTTCCGTGCTGCTGGTGCGCCGCTTGTACCACGGCCGCTTGCGCCGTGGCGCGGCGTGGGACTGCGGCTTCCCTGCGCAGACCGCGCGCATGCAGGATACGGCAGAAGGGTTCGGTCAGCCGATACGCCGCATCTTCGAACCGTTCTTCCGCATTGAGCGCGAAGTGCCCGGCGCATTCGACACACATCCCAAATATCACGGACACAGCGATGACAAACTGTGGTTCCTGCTGTATCTGCCGCTGAAAGACCTGACCGAGAAACTGTCCGGCTGGGCATCGCTGCTGCAGCACGGACGCATCCATCTGTATCTGGCCTACACGTTTGCGACGCTGGTCGTGTTGCTGGTGTTCGTATGATGATCGCACCTGAAATCATACTTGCTATCGTGTTCCAGCTGACGCAGTTGCTGCTGGTGGTGCTGGCCGCGCCGCTGCTTTCCGGCTGGGTGAACCAGTGCCAGGCTTGGCTGCAGAACCGTTCCGGGGCCGGCGTGCTGCAGCCGTACCGCGTACTGCACAAGCTGTTCCGCAAGGATGCGGTGCTGGCGCACAATGCTTCCTGGCTGTTCCGCATCACCCCCTATATCGTGTTCGGCTGCATGTGGCTGGCAGCCGCCATCATCCCCATCATCGCGGTCGACCTGCCGTTCTCGCGGGCAGCCGACGTGATCGCGCTGGTCGGCGTGTTCGCACTGGCGCGCATGTTCATCGCGCTGGCTGCGATGGACATCGGCACCGCCTTCGGTTCGCTGGGCGCCCGGCGCGAGATGCTGGTGTCGTTCCTCGCCGAGCCGGCGCTGCTGATGGTGCTGTTCACCGCATCCATGATCAGCCATTCCACCCAGCTGCCGCGCATCGTCGAATCATTGGCGCACCACCAGTTCGTGCTGTACCCCAGTCTGGCTTTCGCCGCGCTGGCCTTTGTCATCGTGCTGCTGGCGGAGAACGCGCGTATCCCGGTGGACAACCCGAACACCCACCTTGAGCTGACCATGATCCACGAGGCGATGATCCTGGAATATTCCGCGCGCCACCTGGCGCTGATCGAGTGGGCCAGCAGTCTGAAACTGTTCGCCTATGTATCCATCGGCATCGCGCTGTTCCTGCCGCACGGTATCGCCGAGGTGGGCAACTGGGCGGCCCTGCCGCTGGCGCTCGCGCTGCTGCTGCTGAAACTGATACTGGCCGGCGCGGGACTGGCCGTGCTGGAAGTGGTCAGCGCCAAGATGCGCATCTTCCGTGCACCGGAGTTCCTCGGCACAGCGTTCCTGCTCGCGGTACTGGGTCTGCTGATCCACTTTCTGCTGGGCGCCTGACATGCAGACACCGTTCATCCTGCAATTCATCAATCTGCTGGCGGCACTCCTGCTGCTGATCGTGTTCGCCATGCTGGCGCAACGGCGCATCCTGTCACTGATCAAACTGTTCGCCTGGCAGGGGGCGCTGCTTACCCTGAGTACGGCGGTGGTCGCCTATTCCACTGCGCAACATCATCTGTATTATTCGGCCGCGCTGACATTGGCGCTCAAGGTGCTGCTGCTGCCCTGGCTGCTGTACCGGCTGATTCACCGGCTCAACGTGCGCTGGGAGGTGGAGACGCTGATCAACATTCCCGCCACCATGCTGGTGGGCATCGCGCTGGTCATCTTCTCGTTCAATCTGGCGGCACCGATCTCTCAGCTGGCCGAGGGCATCACGCGCGGCTTGATCGGCATCGCGCTGGCGTGCGTGCTGATGTCGCTGCTGATCATGCTGACAAGGCGCAAGGCGGTGACCCAGGTGGTGGCCTTCCTGTCGCTGGAGAACAGCCTGTTCTTCGCTGCCACCAGCGCCACCCAGGGCATGCCGCTGGTGGTCGAGTTCGGCATCGCGCTGGACGTGCTGGTGGCCACCTTCATCTTCGGCATCTTCTTCTTCCAGATCCGCGAGACCTTCGACAGCCTGGACATCATGCATATGGAGAAGCTGAAGGATGATTGAACTGCAACTCCTGGCGCTGCTGCTCATTCCGCTGTTCGGTGGCGGCATGCTGGCGGTGTTCGGTTCGCGCCCGTGGGCGGCGGAACTCAACTCGGTCATGAGCGGTTGCACCTTCGCCGCCTCCGTACTGCTCACTGTGCAAGTGGTCGACAGCGGCGGACAGGTGGCCTTCAACGAGCAGTTCTTCATCGATCCGTTCAACGTGTTCCTGGTCGCGCTGACCGCTTTCGTCGCCTTTACCACCTCGCTGTTCTCGCGCCCCTACATGCGCATCGAGCAGCACCACGGCCGGCTCTCTACCGGCATGCTGCACCTGTACTACAGCATGTATCAGCTGTTCACCTTCGCCATGCTGGTGGCACTCACCACCAACAACATGGGTATCCTGTGGGTGGCGATGGAAGCGGCCACGCTGACCACCGTGCTGCTGGTGTCGCTGTACCGCACCCCGGCCAGCCTGGAAGCGGCATGGAAATATTTTATCCTGTGCGGCGTAGGCATCGCGCTGGCGCTGTTCGGCACCATCCTGCTGTATTTCGCCGCCGAGCGCGTGCTGGGGCAGGGCGGTACCGCCCTGCTGTGGACACATCTCAACGAGGTGAAGGGCGAGCTGGAACCGACCGTGCTCAAGCTGGCGTTCATCTTCCTGCTGGTCGGCTATGGCACCAAGATCGGGCTGGTGCCGCTGCACAGCTGGCTGCCGGATGCGCACGCCGAGGGTCCGACGCCGGTGTCGGCGGTGCTGTCCGGCTTGTTGTTGAACGTAGCCCTGTGCGCGGTGGTACGCAGCAAGGTGCTGGTGGACGGTTCGCTAGGCAACCATTTCGCCGGCAACCTGATGATAGGTTTCGGCTTGCTGTCGGTGGTGGTGGCGGCGCTGTTCCTGTCGCGCCAGAAGGATATCAAACGCATGTTCGCCTATTCCTCCATCGAACATATGGGACTGATCACCTTCGCCTTCGGCATGGGCGGTGCGGTGGCGACCTATGCCGGCATGCTGCACAT
>JAHJQE010000026.1 GCA_018819205.1 Gammaproteobacteria bacterium | reverse complement strand
GTCAGAGCCGCCGGAGGAGCCGCCTCCCGCCACCACTGGCAGGCCGCAGCTCAAGGTGGTCAAATAAAAAAGCCCGGCAATCGCCGGGCTTTTTTCTGCAGAAGACGCTCGTTCAAGTTTGCGCCAGCAGGCCGCCCATCTTGCTGAAAGCCTTCTGTTCGATCTGACGGATGCGCTCTGCAGACACGCCGAACTCATCGGCCAATTCATGCAGTGTGGCGCTGCTATCCTCGGTCAGCCAGCGTGCTTCCACGATACGGCGGCTGCGCTCGTCCAGTGCAGACAATGCATTCGCCAGTCCCGCCGACTGCAAGTGTTCACGCTCCGATGTCTCCAGAATGACGGAAGGCTCATGCGCCTCGTCATCCGCCAGATATTGCACGGGTGAGTAACTCTCATCTTCGTCATTGCCGGACATGGGGTCGAGTGACAGTTCGTGTCCGGCAAAACGGGCTTCCATCTCCACCACATCATGTTCGCTGACGTTCAGTTGCTGGGCGATCTCGCTCACTTGCTGCGGGCGCAGAGGCTCCAGCCCTTTCTTCAGGCTGCGCAGGTTGAAGAACAGTTTGCGCTGTGACTTGGTGGTAGCGATCTTCACCATTCGCCAGTTGCGAATCACGAACTCGTGGATCTCGGCACGGATCCAATGCAGGGCGAACGAAACCAGACGTACGCCGCGCTCCGGGTCGTAACGCTTTACCGCTTTCATCAGGCCGATATTGCCTTCCTGAATCAGATCGGCCTGGGGCAAACCATAGCCCGTATAGCCGCGCGCCACACTGACGACGACGCGCAGATGTGACAACACCAGTTGGCGTGCTGCCTCGAGATCGTTCTGTTGGCGGAAACGCGTCGCCAACTCCAGTTCCTGCTCATGAGTCAGTACCGGAAAGCGATTGACGGCCTGCACATACCCTTCCAGCCCGCCTGCGGCGGATGGCATCGGTAGATTCATGCTTGCATTCATGGTCTTTCCTCCTTTGCAATGATTCTAGCACTCTTGCCAAGAGAGTGCCAAAGTGGAATTTAGTTCAACGGGGCTCGATCTGCCACAGATGTTGCGAGACGGAGAACCAGGCACCCAACCAGCCCAGATAGCCGGAAAAGGCGAACAAGGCAAGGCTATCCGGCAAGGTGAGCGGATGTAACTGGAAATCGCTGGCATACAGCTGGGTGAGGTTCGCCAGACTGCCGTTCAATAACCACAGGCTGGCGGAGACCAGCAGCCAAGCCACGACGCCTCCGGTCAGTCCTTGTAGCAAGCCGAAATACAGAAAGGGGCGGCGGATGAAGCTGTCGCTGGCGCCGATCAGTTTGGTCACTTCGATCTCGTCGCGCCGGGTCAGGATCTGCAAGCGTATGGTATTGAATGTGATGGCGATCAGCGCCAGGCTCAAAGTGGTGGCGAGGATGGCGGTGGCCAAACGGCCTAGATCCAGTAAGGCGTCGAGTTTCTTTATCCATGCCGAGTCCAGCTGTACATGATCGAACTGCTTCCAAGACTGTAACTCCTGATACAGCGCTTCCATAGCCTTGGTGTCAGTTACCTTGGGATAGATGATGAAAGTATCCGGCAGCGGGTTGTGAGGCAGGTCGCCAATCATGTCCGATACGCCGGTACTTTGCTGCAATTGCTGCAGTGCTGCATCACGCGAGACGAATTCAACTTTGGCGATGCGCGCATCACTTTCCAGCTTTCCCTTTAGGGCACTTAGCTCGGAGTCACGCTTGCCTGCATCCAGAAATGCGCTGATCTGGGGCGCATCAGCTACGGTGGAGGCAAGTTGTTGCACACTTTTCAACAGCACATAGGCGCCGACCGGCAAACTCAGTGCGATGCCGATGATGGTCATGTTGAGTAGCGACGCGGCGGGTGTCAGCCACAGTCGTTGCAAGGTGGCATGCAGTACATGAAGGTGTTCACGCAGTGTCTTCATGCGTTCGCCCCTTGTTGCAGCACACCATGATCGAGATGCAGTGCTCTGGCCGGGAAGCGCTGCAGGACAGTCTGGTCGTGGGTGGAGATCAGCAGTGTCACACCCACTTGATGGAACGATTTGAAAATGTTCAATATCTCGCTGGAATATTCCGCATCGAGATTGCCGGTCGGTTCATCCGCCAGCAGGATATCGGGCCTGCTGACGATGGCGCGTGCGATGCACAAGCGCTGTTGCTCGCCGCCGGAAAGTGCGATCGGGTTGGCTTTCTCTCGCGTGAGCAAGCCGACCTTGTCCAGCGCTGCGCGCACGCGCTTGGCGGCCTCGCGATGGTCGAAGCCGCTGATCTGCAAGGGCAGGAGCACATTGTCGAAGGCGCTGCGATCGAACAGCAGTTTGTGGTCCTGGAAGATCAGGCCGATGTTGCGGCGCAAGGCCGGGATCGCTTCGCGCTTGATGGCGCGGATGTTGTGGCCGTTGATCAGCACGCTGCCGCTGGTGGGGCGTTCGATGGCGGCGACCAACTTCAACAATGTACTTTTGCCGGCGCCGGAGTGGCCGGTGAGATACACCATCTCTCCTTTTGCGATGTCGAAACTCACGTCCTGCAAGGCCTCGTGTCCGCCCGGGTAGCGTTTGTAGACCTGTCCGAAACGGATCATCGTTCGATATCCAGCAGGGCGGCGATAAAGTCTTCCGCGTTGAACGGCTTGAGGTCGTCCAGTCCTTCGCCGACACCGATGAAACGCACGGGGATGGGATGGGCGCGGGCGATGGCGGCGATGACGCCACCTTTGGCCGTGCCATCCAGTTTGGTCAACACCAGACCGCTGACATCCAGTGCATCAGCGAAAGCCTTCACCTGCGACAAGGCGTTCTGGCCGGTGTTGGCATCCAGCACCAGCAGCACCTCATGCGGCGCACCGGGTAGCGCCTTGTCGATCACGCGCTTCACTTTTTTGATCTCTTCCATCAGGTGCGCCTGCGTCGCCAATCGGCCAGCGGTGTCGGCCAGTACCACGTCGATGCCGCGGGCTTGTGCTGCCTGTACTGCGTCGTAGATCACGGCGGCGGCGTCGCCGCTCTGTTGTGCGATGACGGTCACATCGTTGCGCTTGCCCCATTCCATCAGTTGTTCTCGTGCCGCGGCGCGGAAGGTGTCGCCTGCGGCGAGCAGCACCGACTTGCCCTGAGTCTGGAAATATTTGGCCAGCTTGCCGATGGAAGTGGTCTTGCCGGCGCCGTTGACGCCGCACAGCATGATGACGAAGGGTTTGTTCGTCGTGACGTCCAGCTGCTTGGCCAGCGGCTGCAGCAACTTCAGTAGCGCATGCGCCAATGCCTCTTTCAGCTGGCTCGCCTCGGTCAAGCGCTGTTCCTTCACTTGGCGGCGCACATCGGCGAGCAGGGTCTGCGTAGCTTCCATGCCCACATCGGCAGTGATGAGCAGGGTCTCCAGCTCTTCATAGAGTTCGTCGTCGATGCGTGCGCCGGGAACCAGAAGCGCGGTCAGCTGTCCACCGGTCCGCGCCAAACCATTGCGCAAGCGCTTGGCCCAGCCACTATCACGGGGTTCACTGGAAGCGGTGTCTTTTTTCAGAAAACTGAACATGGGCTGGGAAAGGTCTGGTGGAATGTCGCATAATGCGCGCGCATTTTAACGTTTCAGGACGATTTACATGAGATTTTATGCATTCTGTTGGGGTTTGCTCATAGCAATTGGCGCGCAGGCCGAAGTATTCGAGCAGACCTTATCCAACGGACTGAAGGTCATCGTTAAGGAGGACCGTCGCGCACCGGTGGTGGTGCAGCAGGTCTGGTATCGCGCAGGCAGCATGGACGAAAAGACCGGTGTGACCGGTGTGGCCCACGTGTTGGAGCACATGATGTTCAAGGGAACCAAGGCTGTTCCGATGGGCGAATTCTCACGCCGCATCGCTGCCGCCGGCGGTCGAGAGAACGCTTTCACCAGCTACGATTACACCGCCTATTTCCAGCAATTGCACAAGTCGCAACTGGAACTGGCGATGAAGCTGGAAGCCGATCGTATGCACAATCTGAATCTGAGCGATCAGGAGTTCGCCAAAGAGATCCGCGTGGTGATGGAAGAGCGCCGCTGGCGCACCGACGACGATGCGCATGCCTTGCTTGACGAGCGCTTGATGGCGACCGCCTATCAGGAACATCCTTACCGTAATCCCATCGTGGGCTGGATGAACGATCTCAAGAACATGACGGCGGATGACGCGCGTCACTGGTACCAGACCTGGTATGCGCCCAACAATGCGACATTGGTCATCGCAGGCGATGTCGATGCAAAGCAGGTGTTTGCCCTGGCAAAGAAATACTACGGGCGTATCCGCGCCGGCAAGCTGCCGGCCCGCAAACACTATGAAGAACCGGCCCAGCTGGGCATCAAGCGTATCGTGGTGAAGGCGCCGGCCGAGTTGCCGCATTTGGTCATGGCCTATCACGCGCCGACTTTGCGTGATGTGGAGAAAGACTGGCAGCCCTATGCGCTGTCGGTGCTGGCGGGGGTGCTGGATGGCAACGATTCGGCACGTCTGAACAAGTCTCTGGTGCGTGAGCGGCAAGTGGCGACCAGCATCGGTGCCGGCTATGCCAATACCTCGCGCGGTCCGACCATGTTCTCACTGGAAGCTACACCTGCAGCAGGCACGTCAGTGGAGGCGCTGGAAGCGGCGATACGCGAACAATTGCAAATGATCGTGCGTGACGGTGTGAGCGAGGAAGAGTTGCGCCGCGTGCGCGCCCAAGTTACCGCCGCCGAGGTGTACAAGCTCGATTCCCTGTTCTATCAGGCGATGCAGATCGGGCAGATAGAAAGCATCGGCCTGTCTCAGCATGATCTGCCGGTGATGCTCAAGAAGCTGCAAGCCGTGACGGCGGAACAAGTGCAGGCCGTGGCACGTGACATCCTGCGCGACGACCAGTTGACCGTCGCGGTGCTCGACCCGCAACCGCTGGCTGCGGACAAGCCGCAACAGGGAGGTCACGCCCATGCGCACTAAACTGATCTCGTTTGTATTGTTGTGCGGATTCGCCGCCGGCGCGCTCGCCACGCCGCAGATACAACACTGGCAAGCGGCCAGCGGTGCGCGTGTCTATTTCGTGGAAGATCACAACTTGCCGATGCTGGATGTGGCGGTCAGTTTTCCGGCCGGAAGCGCCTACGATAAAGCGGACAAGAAGGGCGTGGCCGGGCTGACCCACGGTTTGCTGGATCTGGGCGCGCAGGGCATGAACGAAGACGACATCGCGCGCAAACTGGCCGATGTCGGGGCGCGCATCGCCAGCAGTTTCGACGCTGACCGTTCTGCCGTGACCTTGCGTACTTTGAGCAGTCAGGCTGAGCGTGACGTGGCGTTGGATATCCTGGCGCGAGTGTTGCAGCAGCCGCTGTTTCCGCAGGAGGTGTTGGCGCGAGAAAAGGCGCGCTTGGTCGCTTCCTTGCGCGAAGCCGAGACCAAACCGGAATTCCTTTCAGAGAAGGCGTTCGGCAAGGCTGTGTTCGGCACTCACCCCTACGGCTGGCAATCCGAAGTGAAGGATATCGAAAAGATTCAGCGTGACGATCTGCAAGCTTTCTTCCGTAGCCACTATGGCGCAAAAGACGCGGTAGTCGCATTGATGGGTGATGTCTCACGCCAGCAGGCCGAGGCCATCGCGCAGCAGTTGACTGCACAGCTGCCACAGAGCGGAAGCGTTGCCTCCTTGCCTGCCGTTGCTGGATTGCAAGCTGGTTATGAGCTCCGCATCCCGCACCCCGCCAGCCAAAGCCACATACTGATCGGTGCGCCTGGGATTGCGCGCAACGACCCTGATTATTTCCCCTTGTATGTCGGCAACTACATCCTGGGGGGCGGCGGCTTTGTATCGCGCCTGATGAATGAAGTTCGCGAAAAGCGCGGTATGGCCTACAGCGTCTACAGCTATTTCATGCCAATGCAGCAGCCGGGTGCGTTCCAGATCGGTTTGCAGACCAAGAACGAGCAAGTGGATGAGGCCTTGCAAGTGGTGCGCAAGACCGTGCACGATTTCGTGGCAAAAGGCGTGACCGAAGCCGAATTGCGTGCGGCCAAGCAGAATATCATCGGTGGCTTCCCGCTGCGCATCGACAGCAATCGCAAGATATTGGATTACCTGAGTGTGATCGGCTTCTACGATCTGCCGCTCACTTATCTGGATGACTTCCAGATAAGTATCGAGCAGGTGGATGTGCGGGCGATCAACGATGCTTTCCGTCGCCGCATCGATCCCGATGCCATGGCGACGGTGATCGTCGGCGGGCAGGCGGCAGGAGAGACGAAATAAACAAGGTCAGGATCATTGGCGGCACGCATCGCAGCCGAATCATCATCTTTCCCGATAGTGCCGGTCTGCGCCCGACGCCCGATCGCGTGCGCGAGACGCTGTTCAACTGGCTGGGCCAGACGCTGTATGGCAAGCGCTGTCTGGACCTGTTCGCCGGGAGCGGCGCGCTGGGGTTCGAAGCGGCCTCGCGTGAGGCGGAGCAGGTGGTGATGGTGGAGCAAGACCGCGCCGTCTATAAGGTCTTGCAGGACTCGCTCGGGAAATTGGCGCTGCCCAATGTAGCCTTGCACTGCAATGATGGGATAAAATTCGCCGCGCAGACGAATTCGACGTTCGACGTTGTCTTTCTTGACCCCCCGTTCCAGAGTGATCTTCTGACGCGACTGATGCCGCGGTTGGAGCATCTGCTGGCTAAGGATGGTGTGGTCTATGTGGAAAGCGGCGCCTCGTTCGATGCGGGGCCCGGCTGGCAGGTGTTGAAGCAACGTCGGGCAGGAGCGGTGCATTACCAACTATTGGAACGAGCCCAGCCATGATCAGAGTCGTATATCCGGGCACATTCGATCCCATCACGCGCGGCCACGAAGATGTGGTGCGGCGTGCCGCCGGTCTGTTCGGCGAGGTGGTGGTGGCGGTGGCGGCGAGCCGTAGCGCGACCTTGTTCTCACTGGACGAGCGGGTGGCGATGGCGCGCGATGCTTTTGCGGATTTTGCCAACGTACGTGTCGAAGGGTTCGACGACCTGTTGATGAATTATGTACGCAAGCTGGATGCCCGGGTCGTTCTGCGCGGATTGCGAGCCGTGTCCGATTTTGAGTATGAGTTTCAAATGGCCGGGATGAACCGAAGCCTTGATCCGGATGTCGAAACGGTATTCCTTACCCCGGCAGAGCAGTACACCTTCATCTCGGCCAGCATGGTGCGCGAGATATCGCGTTTCGGCGGCGACGTGAGCAAGTTCGTCTCACCCGCTGTGGCGGCAAGGTTGCAGGATAAAAGATCAATCAAAGGAGAGTAGAAAATGTCACTTATCATCACCGACGAATGCATCAACTGCGACGTGTGCGAGCCGGAGTGCCCGAACGACGCCATCTCGCAGGGCGACACCATCTATGTCATCGACCCGAACAAATGCACCGAGTGTGTCGGCCACTATGACACCCCGCAATGTGTGGAGGTATGTCCGGTCGACTGCATCCCCAAGGATCCGAATCATGTGGAGTCTCAGGAACAATTGCAGGCCAAGTATGAAAAGCTGATGGCTGCCAAAGGCTGATCGTCCTGTAGCTTCAGATAGAAAACGGGCTGCCGATATGGCAGCCCGTTTTCATTGTGTTTCACACTTCCCCTGCGGCGAATTCCAATTGACAGCAGAACGTACGTTCTCTACCATGCAGTACATTCGTTCTGTACAGGTGGCGCCATGACCGACTCTCATCCATCCGCGCAGCGGGATGCCGAATATCTGGCAAGGCTGCAGGATTACTATTCCGACTGGAAGAGCATCCCTTCCTATGCTGCATTATGTGAAGTGTTCCATATCGCCTCGAAATCCTGGGTGAAGGCCATACTTGACCGGCTGGCTGAAGCTGGATTTCTCGAGCGTACGCCGGACGGAATGTGGATCCCGACGCGCGAATTCTTCGCAAGGCCGTTGGCCGAAAGCGCTGTGCCTGCGGGGATGCCGGTCACAGTCAGCGCAACACAGGGCGAGTATTACGTGCTGGACGAGATGCTGATCGAGAATCCCTCACAGACCACTCTGATCCCGGTCAAAGGGGATTCGATGGTGGATGCGGGCATACACGACGGTGACGTGGCTGTGGTTGAGAAGCGCAATCTGGCCAATTCCGGCGACATCGTGGTCGCCATCGTCGATGGAGAATTCACCCTGAAGACACTGGACAAGGAGCGTGGAAAATTCATCTTGCGCCCGCAGAACCCCGCATATCCGGTCATCCGCCCGCAGGGCTCGCTGGAGATCTTCGGCGTCCTTGTTGGTCTCGTGCGAAAATACCGTTAGCACGCCTTTCGTCAGTGCCGCTATGTGTCATTTCCGTATCGGCATCGGCTAGATGAACAGAATTATCGACCGGTCTTTGAGCAGAATCCGTCTGCAGATGTGATTGGATGTGCCATCGCTGGTGCAAATGGTAAATCTTTCCAAGATAAGACGATAGTTCATTGCGGAAACTAAAGCTGTGCTATCGGCCGTAAGTCATTGGTCCATGCGGATGCGGCCAACTATCTGGCCATTGAAAGCGACCTTGCGATCCAGAATATGGTGCCTATTGGTTAACGTGCGCTTCTATGAACGTTTCAGCCATGGAATCATGCGCGCAAGGATGTCATCGCGGTCGATGAACTGATGTTTGAGGGCGGCACCTATATGTCCGCCGAGTACGAAGAACAGTGTGAAATTGAGCAACTCATGCACCTGTTGCAGAGTCTCTCCTAGTGCCTTGTCCTTGCCGACCAGATCGGGCAGCGGCAGCACGCCGAACCATACCGTCTGAAAACCCTTGGCGGAGCTCATCAACCAGCCGCTGAGCGGAATCAGGAATAGCAAGGCATAAAGCAGGTAGTGCACACTCTCAGCTGTGATACGTTCCCAGCGCGGCATGGATTTCGGCAGGGCGGGAGGCCGGTGAGTCATGCGCCAGTAGAGGCGGATCATCATCAGCAGGAATATGCTCACCCCTATCCATTTATGATAGCTGTACAGCTTCAGTTTGAATGGTGATAGCGGCAGGTCGTGCATGTAGACGCCCAGCGGGAAGGCTGCGAAGATTAGTAATGCGATGAGCCAGTGCAGCGAGATGGCGGTGCGGGTGTATTGATTCGACATAGCTGCGCTCCCCTGAGAATCGGCCGGGGCAGGTTAACGCCATAAAATCGATCCGGCAAGCGAACTTCTGGCGCGGAATATCGTCACAGGCGCGGCTTGAAATTGTGAATCTGCAGCCCCATATGGCACAGCGAGCGGACAGCAGTCCGAATGAATGTGATCCCATCAATGACGGAGAGTATCGAATGAAGCGCATTTTCTTGTTCCTGTTGACCAATATCGCCGTGCTGGCGGTGATCAGTATCACCCTGCGCATCCTCGGTGTAGATCGCTGGATGGATGCCAGTGGTGCCATCGATTTCAATGCCTTGCTGGCTTTGTCGGCGGTGATCGGTTTTTCGGGCTCCATCGTGTCGTTGTTGATGTCCAAGTGGATGGCGAAACAGTCGACTGGTGCCCATGTCATCGAGAATCCGCAGGATCCGACCGAGCGCTGGCTGGTGGACACTGTGCGCCGTCAGGCGCAGGCCGCCGGCATCGGCATGCCGGAAGTGGCGATCTATGATGCGCCGGACGTAAATGCCTTTGCTACGGGCTGGAACCGCAACAATGCGCTGGTCGCAGTGAGCACCGGTCTGTTGCACAGCATGAGCCGCGACGAGGCGGAGGCTGTGCTGGCGCATGAAGTGAGTCATGTGGCGAACGGTGACATGGTGACACTGGCCCTGATCCAGGGCGTGGTGAACACTTTCGTGGTGTTCTTCGCCAAGCTGTTCGGCTATTTCGTCGATCGTGTGCTGTTGAAGAACGACGGCCGCGACGGTCCCGGCATCGGCATGTTCGTGGCCGAGATCGCCGCACAGATCGTGCTGGGCATCCTGGCAAGCGTCATTGTGATGTGGTTCTCGCGCCAGCGCGAATTCCGTGCCGATGCGGGCGGAGCCAGTCTGGCAGGACGCCAGAAGATGATTGCTGCGCTGCAGCGTCTGAAGGCAAACCACGAGCAGGCCGCAGCTTTGCCGGAGAACATGTCAGCCATGGCGATCTCCAGCGGAGGCGGATTCTCGCGTCTGTTTATGACGCATCCGCCGCTTGATGAGCGTATCGAGGCATTGCGCTCAGGTCTGTGAGGCTACGGGTCGGAGAATAAAAAACGGCGGGTTTTTCCGCCG
>JAHJQE010000025.1 GCA_018819205.1 Gammaproteobacteria bacterium | reverse complement strand
CCTTCACCAGCGATCCCGCCCGCCTCTCATACTTGCCGTAAGGCACGGTGCGCCTCGATCTTGGTGATCGCGGCGTTAATGCGTTTCTCGCGTGTCTGGTGCGTCAGCATGATGAGATCGGCTTGCGCTTCGCCTTCGCCAGGCTCTTTCTGGATCACGGCACCGATGGAGATCAGTTCGTCGGCGAGGATGCGGGTGATGTCGGCCAGCACGCCCGGCTTGTCCTGCACGCGCAGACGCAGGTAGTAGCTGGTCTGCACTTCGTCCATCGGCAGTATCTTCAGGTCGGACATCGCGTTGGGCTGGAAGGCCAGGTGCGGCACGCGATTCTCGGGATCGGCGGTGTGCATGCGTGTCACATCCACCAGATCGGCGATCACCGCACTGGCGGTCGGTTCTGCACCAGCGCCCTTGCCGTAATACAGCGTGGGGCCGACGGCATCGCCATGCACCAGCACGGCGTTCATCGCGCCTTCCACGTTGGCGATCAGGCGCTTGCTCGGGATCAGGGTCGGATGCACGCGCAACTCGACGCCTTCTTCCGTACGCTTGCTGATGCCCAGCAGTTTGATGCGGTAGCCGAGTTGCTCTGCGTACTGGATGTCGATGGCATCCAGCTTGGAGATGCCTTCGATGTGCGCCTTGTCGAACTGCACCGGGATGCCGAACGCCAGCGAAGAGAGCAAGGTGATCTTGTGTGCCGCGTCGACACCCTCGATGTCGAAGGTCGGGTCGGCCTCGGCATAACCAAGACGTTGCGCTTCCTTCAGCACCACGTCGAAAGCCAATCCCTTGTCTCGCATCTCGGACAGGATGAAGTTGGTGGTGCCATTGATGATGCCGGCGACCCACTCGATACGGTTCGCCGTCAGGCCTTCGCGCACTGCCTTAACGATGGGGATGCCGCCCGCAATGGCGGCTTCGAACGCGACCATCACGCCCTGCTCCTGCGCGGCTTCGAAGATCTCGTTGCCGTGCGTCGCCAGCAGGGCCTTGTTGGCTGTGACCACATGCTTGCCGTTGGCGATGGCCTTCATCACCAGTTCCTTCGCCACGCCGTAGCCGCCGATCAGCTCGACCACGATATCCACGTCCGGATCGCTCACCACGGCGAACGCATCGTCCGTCACGCGGCAACTGCCCTCAGTGATCTTGCGTGCCAGATCCAGATTGCGGTCCGCCACCATGGTGATGCGGATGGGGCGACCGGCACGGCGCGTGATCTCTTCCGCGTTGCGTTGCAGCACGGTGAAGGTGCCGCCGCCGACGGTACCGATACCCAGAAGACCTACATTGATTGGCTTGATGCTCATGGTTCTCTTTCTTTTAGTTGGTGCCGTGACGCTTGCGATAGTTCTCGAGGAAGCGCGCCAGACGATTGAAAGCGTCGCGCAGGTCGTCCGCATTGGGCAGGAAGACGATGCGCATGTGATCCGGGGTCGGCCAGTTGAAACCGGTGCCTTGCACCACCAGCACGCGCTCTTCTTCCAGCAGTTCAAGGATGAATTGCTGGTCGTTCTCGATCGGATAGATCTTGGGGTCGAAACGCGGGAACAGATACAGACCGGCTTTCGGTTTGACGCAGCTCACGCCCGGGATGGCCGTCAGCATCTGGTACGCCATGTCGCGCTGCTTGGTCAATCTGCCCTCCGGCGCCACCAGATCGTCGATGCTCTGGTAACCGCCCAATGCCGTCTGGATGGCGAACTGGCCCGGCACGTTGGAACACAGACGCATCGAGGCAAGGATGGTCAGACCGTTGATGTAATCCTGCGCATGTTTCTTCTCGCCCGAGATCACCATCCAGCCGGAACGGTAACCGCAGGCACGGTAGTTCTTGGACAGCCCGTTCAGCGTCACGAACAGTACATCCTCTGCCATCGAGGCGATGGAAGTGTGCTTGGCACCGTCGTACAGCATCTTGTCGTAGATCTCGTCGGCGAAGATCACCAGCTGGTGCTCGCGCGCGATCTGGATGATCTCTTTCAGTATCTCGTCGGAATACACCGCGCCGGTCGGATTGTTCGGGTTGATGACGACGATCGCCTTGGTATTTGGCGTGATCTTTTTGCGTATATCCTTGAGGTCGGGATTCCATTCGTTGGCCTCGTCGCACAAGTAGTGGCGCGGTGTGCCGGTCGCCAGTGCGACTGCCGCCGTCCACAGCGGATAGTCGGGGGCGGGCACCAGCACCTCGTCGCCCGGATTGAGCAGACCCTGCATGCACATGACGATGAGTTCGGACGCACCGTTGCCGATATATATATCGTCGATGGT
>JAHJQE010000024.1 GCA_018819205.1 Gammaproteobacteria bacterium | reverse complement strand
TGCTCAGCGTGGCGGTCAGGTCGCCGTTGCCGACTTCGCTCCAGTTAAAGTTGGAAGAGATCGCAGCACCGCCGGTAAACGATCCGACAGCACCGGTGAAGCTGCCGGCAGATGATGAGGTGCCGGTCGGTTGGCATTTCGTGAATGAGATCGTCACGCCTTCGGGAGTCGTCTCTTTGCCGAAGTTCGGTGTGGCAGTCGGTGTCGCCAGGCCGTTGTACGCCGTCACTGTGGCCGAGAAATCGCTCCCTGCCTTGATCGGCCCGGCAGTGATGCCGGAAATGCCGAAGTGATGCGGCGCGACCACGAATTGTCCGCTTGAGCCGACCTGGGCGGTGGCGGCGCTGTTGCGCATCCACAGATCCACCTTGCCGACATCGGCATAGTTGAAACTGTAAGGGCCGGCAGAGGGACTGCCGCCGGGGAAGCTGACGGCCAGTGTGGCAGACCATGAAGTGGGATCCGCGCCGTTCGCCTGACACAGTGGCAAGGTAACGGTGGTAGGTGTGCCCGCAACATCTCCCGAGAAACCCGCCTGCACCCCGGCATGGGCGGCCGGGTCATGGCATGACAGGCCGAACGCCATATCGCGCGTTCGCACTTGTGTCGGATGGAGGCGTGCTGGGATGCCTGCTGCATCCAATGCAGTGATGTAGATGCTGGCGACATCGATCCCGGCAAGCTGCGGCGACCAGCTGAATACGGCGCAGGTCTGTCCGGGTGCGCCGAAGGCGATGTTATCCACACAGGCGCTGTCCGTGAACGCGTAGCCGGGCTGGCTGTAGGTGATGGTGTCGGAAAGTTCGGCGATGGGCGTGTTCGCCAGCAGGTCCGCGCCGCCCGGGTCGCTCACGTAGATGGAGACTGTGTCGGCATTCTGGTAAGTGAAATACAGGGAGACTGTGTCTTCCGCGGCACCGAAGGTGTAGCTCGCCTGCCCGCTGTTCGCCGCGCCCGGCGTCAGGGTGCCTGTGCCCGTGCCGATGCTCCAGTCGCCCAGTCCGGTACTGGTGGAGAGAACGATGGTATGGCCGGTCAGCGCAGCATGTGTAGCGGTATGCGGAGCTATCACCACAGGCACAGTGGAAAATGCCATCGCGGTCGAGGGTGCATCGATGCTGACGTGATCCAGCAACGAGGAACACGTGCGTGCCGAGCCGTCCCAGTTGTTACCTGCCAGCTCGTTGTTGTAGCCGGTGGCGATGGCAGATGCGGAAAGCACGGAAGAGAAAACTTTGTATTCGTCCAGTTTTCCCGCGAAGTAGATAGGCAATGTCGCGCCGGTATTGGAGATCCGGCCGATGCCGTCGAAGTTGTTGCCGACCAGTCCCGTCGGCTGGCTGCGCGTCCCTTCCAGCACGCCGTCGACGTATATCTCTGTCACGCCGCTGGTCATGTCGCGCGTGAACGCCACGTGATGCCAGTTGCCGTCGCTGACCGCTGTGCTCGACTTGAAGGCGGTGTCGTTCTTGACGTTGAAACCGATACGGCCGATGGCATCCAGCCAGCCGAGGAAGATGTCATCCTGGCCGCCACTTTGCTCGACACCGGTGATGCCGGGCGCCTGCCAGTCGGTGTCGCTGCCAAGCTGTGTGGTGTTGAGCCAGAGACTCAGGGTGAATGTGCCATTGAGCTGATTGAATAACGTAGGGACGGCGACGTAATCGTTCGCGCCGTCGAACATGCCCACATTGCAGATACCTTGTCCGACGGCGAGGCTGGGGGTCGTGGTTGCAGCACCCATCGCAGTGCCATTGTTGCCCGCGATGGAGTCGACCACTTCACCGCTGGTGCCATTCCAGCTCGACTCATCCATGCGGTATTCGGCCACGGGGGTGGCCGGCATTGAATAGTCGATGGTGATCGACATGTGATCCACGCTGACTGTGCGTCCGCCACCGGCAGTTCCGGCTTTTATCGCCGCGAATGCGGCCCCAAAATTGGCCGCATTGATATCTGCAGCAGTCCACGTCCCTCCCCACAGGTCGGTGGCTCCGCCATGTGCTTCGATGACATCTGCCGTCGTATAGACGGTTGTGGTGGAACGGTCAGTCGTCTGAATGGTGGCGGTACCTGCCACATCCTGGACCAGCCGCATCGCGGCATCCCTAACTTGGGTATTGCTGGCATTCCGCTCAACATTGACCGTGATGCCGTTGATCGTTGCCCCGGCTGGTATGGCAAAGCCATAACCCGTACATTGCAGGAAATTGGTCGTTTGGTTGTCGTTCACCGATGCAGTGGCATATGCGTTATCGCTGGTGAGCGGACCGGTCAGCGTACTCCATGCCTGGGTGCCGATGTCTGGTACGTTGATGCAGGATGTCGGATCGGACGTGATCGAGGTTGATGTTCCGCCGCCCGATGTGTAGGTGATGGTCACCAAGCCGGGTGCACCGTCACCACCCAAGCGATTGGAACCGGCACCCGAACCGTCGCCAGAACCGCCGCCGCCGCCGCCGTTGCCAGATGCCGGCGCAAAACCGTTGAAGGTGACCTCATCGCCGCCATCGCCGCCGATGCCGCCGCCCGCAGGCGCTGCCGCTGCCGTGATGGTCGTCCATGGATTGGTCCCGCTGGTGCCGTCCGCAGCCGTACCGGCCGAGGAACCGCCGGGGCCGCCGCGTCCGGTGCCGTTGTTGCGTCCCGTGCCGCCGGTGCCGCCAGAGAACTTTATCGCCCCGACGCCGGCAGCGGCTGCCCCACCGGCACCGCCCACGCCGCCGGCTCCGCCAGCAGGGGCTGCGCCGCCCGCGCCACCTTTGGCCATGAGGGTCGCGGCACTGTTGAACCAGGAATCCCCGCCCACGCCGCCATTGCCGCCGGCGACCCCGATGCCACCGGCGCCGACGGTGACCGTGTAGACCGTTCCGGGAACGACAGGAATGGCGGTGGTCTTCGAATATGCGCCGCCGCCACCACCACCACCACCATCGTTATTGGTCGGGTTGCCACCGCCTGCACCGCCGCCGCCCCATACCTCGACATCCACCGAAGTGACACCGGCCGGGGCTGTCCAGGTGCCGGTGGTGGTGATGGTGTCGGTCACAGCATGGGAGGTCGCTGCGAATACCAGCAGCATGCAGCCGAGCAGCAGGGGCATGACGAAGTGGATGAAAAATGGACGAACGGCCATCTCGTTTGCCGTCAGGCGAGCGGCGGGTGCGGTGTATCGGGGAGATGGAGCTACGCCATGTTTAGACATATCGATTCTCGCATCACATGAGGTGTAGCCGCATTGTAGCTGAACCGATGCTCGATGCGTCGCAGGGGCGGAAGAGATCGCGCTCAACGCTTGCTTAATACGATCTTGCGGAACCAGCCTCCGCCCAGTGCCGGCACATCGCTGTCCACTGTGAGCTGCGGTACTTGGCTCAACACCTCTTCGAACACCACATCCATACGCGTCGCCATGCGGCGCGACAGGCCGTTCAGCAGGCGGCGTAGCGGGGCGCGCTGGCCCGGCTGCAGGAATTTGTCGAACAGCAGGATGGTGCCGCCCGGTTTCAGCACGCGTGCAGCTTCGCTTAAAGCA
Source organism: Gammaproteobacteria bacterium (assembly GCA_018819205.1). GTDB lineage: Bacteria > Pseudomonadota > Gammaproteobacteria > Burkholderiales > Gallionellaceae > Sideroxyarcus. Next base: position 18,429 of record JAHJQE010000024.1, on the reverse strand, counting down.
AGTTGTGGCTCGGGTACTACGGCCACGATCAGGTGCAACACCACCGCATCGAACTGCGCATCGTCGAACGGCAGCGCCATGCTGTCGCCCAGCACGAAATCCACTTCCAGCGCTTCGCCGCGCGGTCGGGCACGCGCCAGCATGGCCGGATTGAAATCCAGCGCGGTATAGCGATGCTGGCGCGGTGCATGCGGCAGGTCGAGGCCGGTGCCGGCGCCGCTGATCAATACGCGCTGACTAGTGTCGCTGCTCAGACCGGCGAGCGATGTCATGCGTGCTTTGCGCATCGCACGTTCTATGACCAGGTCGTAGATAGGCGCTATCAGGCTGTAACTGATGCGCAGCACCGGGTTCTGGCGATGGGGCAGGTCGGGCATGGTCACTCCAGAGGGTGGATGCCCGTGATTCTGGACCGTGAGACTGCTTGTGCCAATACCTCGATGGCCTGGGTGCGTGCATAGCTTTTGCGCCAGGCCAGTGCGATGCGGCGCGATGGCGCCGGTTTGGTGAAGGGGATCACGCTCAGCAGCTTGCTGCGGTAGCGTGCGCTGTTGGCCGAGGCGGGCAGCACGGTGATGCCGAGGCCGGAGGCCACCATGTTGCGGATGGTCTCCAGCGAAGTGCCGTGTTGCACATCGTTTCCCTTGCGGCTGTCCGGGCAGGCCTCAGCCACCTGATTGCTGTAGCAGTGGCCGGAATCAAGCAGCAGCACTTTTTCTGCCGACAGGTCGGCGGGCTTGATGCTGCGCCGGGTTGCCCAGCGGTGGTCGCTGTTCACCACTACTTCGAACGATTCATCGTACAGCGGGCGGGTAAGGATGCCCGCATCGCCGAACGGCAGCGCGATGATGATCACGTCCAGCTTGCCGTTGCGCAGCAATGCTTCCAGATTGGCGGTGATGTTCTCTTCCACTTCCAGTGCCATATGTGGCGCGAGCTTCCTCAGCTCCGGGATCAGGTCGGGCAACAGATAAGGACTGACGCTGTGGATGATGCCGATGCGCAACGGTGTGCTGAGCTGGTTCTTGCCTTGCGCGGCGATCTCGCGGATGTACTCCGCTTCCTCCAGTACGCGCTGTGCCTGTTCGACGATGGCACTGCCCACTGGCGTCAGAGAGACCTCGTTCTTGCCGCGCTCGAAGATCTTCAGCCCGAGTTCATCCTCCAGCTTCTGTATCGCCAGCGACAGCGCGGGCTGGCTGATGAAAGCTTTCTCCGCCGCGCGGCGGAAGTTGCGTTCCTGGGCGACGGCGACGATGAAGCGCAGCTCGTTGAGGGTCATGGCGGTTTTCCTTTCTAGGGCAGAACCTTATGGTCCACGAAAGACACGAAAAGAACGAACGAAATACAAACCGAACCCCGGACATTTTGTTTGTTCCAAGTTTCGTGCCTTTTGTGAATTTCGTGGATACAAGATTTGTATGATTTGGATAGTAAATCACATTGCTTTGAACAATCAATTGGATTGATGGGGTGGATGGGCCTACATTGCAACCCGTGGACGAGGCGCCACCCGACAACCAACCAAGGAGAACACCATGCAAAGACCGGACATCAAGACCCATGCCAATCTCGAAGCCGCACTGGCCGGCGAATCGATGGCGCACACCAAGTATCGCTACTTCGCCGCCATCGCCCGCGCTGAGGGCCACGAGGAAGTGGCGCGCGTGTTCGAAGAGACCGCCGCGCAGGAAGTGATGCACGCGCTGGGCCATCTCGACCTGCTGTATCCGAAAGCCGCGATGACCACCGAGCGCTGCCTGCAGATGGCCATCGAGGGCGAGACCTACGAGTACACCGAGATGTATCCCGGCTTCCTCAAGACCGCGCAGCAGGAAGGGCACGATGCCGCTACGGCCGAGATCAAACAGCAAATCGACGAATCGAAGGAGCACGCCGAGATGTTCAAGGCCACGCTGGAGAAAGCCGCCAAGCGTTTCGCGGCACTGGCCAAAGTGGAAGAACGCCACGCCAACCAGTACCGCGCCCAGTTGGCGAAGGTCACGGCTTAATCGAAATCCAATACAAGGAGAACATCATGAAAGTATGGCAATGCGTAGTGTGCGGTTTCATCTATGACGAGACCAAGGGGATGCCGGAAGAAGGCATCAAGGCCGGCACCAAGTGGGCGGACATCCCGGAGAACTGGGCTTGCCCGGATTGCGGAGTGGCCAAGGCCGACTTCGAGATGATCGAGGTTTAGCGAGCTGTAAAACTACTGCGGTGGTCGTCTGCGGCGTTGTGCGGTACTCGCTCCTTGCCTACCCATTCGGTATGTCCGCGTCGCTGCGTTCCGCACGCCTTGCATCCGACCATCCTCGCTACGTTTTTCAGCCCGCTAAACAAGAATAGGAGAAATGAAATGGACCCCATCGTCGTCATCGGTAGCGGCCTCGCCGCATACAGCGTGATCCGCGAATTGCGCAAACTGGATCGCGACCTTCCGCTCACGCTGGTGACGCGCGACAGCGGGGACTATTACTCCAAACCCATGCTCTCCAATGCACTGGCGCAAGGCAAGGATGCCGCCGGACTGGTACTGACGCCGGCGGCGGAGATGGCGGCACAACTCCACTTCACGCTTTGCAGTCAGTGTGAGGTGAGCGCGATCGATGCACTCGGCAAGCGTGTGCTTACCTCTCAGGGCGAGTTGCCCTACAGCAGTTTGGTGCTGGCGCTGGGGGCGGACCCGATCCGCATCCCGGTGCAAGGCGATGCCGCGGACGCGGTGTTGTCGGTGAACGACATCGCCGACTATGCGCGCTTCCGCGAACTGCTGGTCAGCAAGGCACGCATCGCCATCATGGGCGGCGGACTGATCGGCTGCGAATTCGCCAACGACCTGGCCTCGGCAGGCCATGCCGTCAGTGTCATCGATCCCGGCCCATGGCCCATCGCCAGCCTGATGCCGGAACAGGCGGGCAGGCAGTTGCTCGCCCCCCTTGCGGCGCTCGGTGTGGATTGGCGTTTCGGCACTTCGGTCAGTCGCGTGGATCATGCCGCATCCGGCTATCTGCTCACACTGGCCGATGGCTCACAACTGCCAGCCGACCTCGTGCTCTCCGCCGTTGGTCTGCGTCCGCGCATCACATTGGCGCAGGCGGCGGGGCTGGCGGTGAACCGCGGCATCAAGGTGGATGCATACCTGCGCAGCAGCGACCCGGCCATCTTTGCGCTGGGCGACTGCGCCGAGATCGACGGCAAAGTGCAACCGTTCGTGCTGCCCATCATGCATGCGGCGCGTGCGCTGGCGAAGACGCTGGCAGGCGAAGAGACGCCGGTGGTGTTTCCGGCCATGCCGGTGGTGGTCAAGACGCCCGCGCACCCTGTCGCGGTGTTGCCGGTCGCGCGCGATGCGGTCGGCTCCTGGCAACTGCGCGCCAACAGCGACGGCGTGAAGATGGCGTTCCTCGATGCGGAGCGATGCATGACCGGCTTCGTGCTCACCGGGCGCTACGCCGCCGAACGCAGCGAGATGAGCAAGCAGCTCGGGCTGCCGTTGCCGGCAGGGGCGGAGGGGCCGCTGCATGGGGCAAAGGTGTAACATCATCGGTGCAGCCACATGACGCACCATCCATCAACCAACGTGTGAAGGAGAACCATCATGAGCAAGAGCAAACCCGTCGCCATCAACATAGGCATCAACGACAAGGACCGCAAGAAGATCGCCGATGGCCTCAGCCGCATGCTGGCCGACACCTACACGCTGTATCTCAAGACGCACAATTTCCACTGGAACGTCACCGGTCCCATGTTCCAGACCCTGCACCTGATGTTCATGACGCAGTACACCGAAACCTGGAACGCCGTCGACCTGGTCGCAGAACGCATCCGCACACTGGGCTTCCCGGCGCCTGGCAGCTACAAGCAGTTCGCCGCGCTCACCAGCATCAAGGAAAGCGACGGCGTACCCAGCGCCAAAGAGATGATCCGCCAGCTGGTGGACGGTCAGGAGACCGTCGCGCGCACCGCACGGGAAGTGCTGCCCATCGCCGAGAAAGCGGGTGACCAGCCGACCGTCGACCTGCTCTCCGCCCGCATGGAAGTGCATGAAAAGAATGCGTGGATGTTGCGGAGCTTATTGGAAGAGTAGCCGGAATTTACTGCACTGCACTGCTCGCGCGTTTTTTCGGTGCAGACTCATGCGGCGGCTTCATCGCCGCGTGATGTCGGAACCAAAAGAATACAGTTGCATACCGCCATTCTGGCTTTCTTCCGGTAAAGGCTAACGTCGCGGCCTATGCGATCTCCCGATTCTCGATGACCTTGCCGGAATAGGCATCGATCAGAACCAGATGGATCTTGTCGCCACGCGTGACCTTCACGTGATAGAGCGCGGCTTCGGCGACCAGATCCAGCGGCGGTGCGGAGTAACTCGATTTGCCGGCAGAAATGACACTGGAATGGCTCACGGCGACGATCGTCCGGCAGAAGGCGTCTTCTTCGCGCTCTCTGCCGTCGCTCGCGAAGGCGACGGTGGCGGTCAGTGCGATGACACCTGCAGCAGCAGGCAGTATCTTGAGCAGTCTCATGTTGAACCTCTCAGGTATATGGTCGAGTGAAAGGGCTGAATATCAGCCCGCGCCAGTCATGGATGCATGACCGGCCGATTAGTTCACTCTATTTCGCCATCCAGTTCGCCGCGCGGGATCGTGACGTGCACCTTGGGTGCGCGGTCGTGTTTGTAGAGCAGGGGGACCAGACCGAGCGTGGCGAGCACCATAAGCTGCGGTCCGAACAGCCAGAACACCAGCGGCACGCAGTAGTAGTAGGTGCGCATGCCGATGCTGTAGTACTTGCCCGCGCTGTTCAGGTGGGCGGCGATGTGTTTCGCGGTGAGTGCCGGATGGTTCAGGCTGAGCGGGACGTTGATCAGAAAGCCGACGTGGTTGTAGACGCGGATCGACATTGAGAAGCTGAAGAAGGCCACGAACAGATTGATCAGCAACAGCAGCAACTTGAATAGCCAAAGTTCGGGATGATTGGCCCCGAAGGTGTTGAATACCTGCCATGCGCTACTTTGGCTTTGTGAGCTGAGGGTGAGTACACCCATGATCAGCAGTACGGCTGTGGAAGCGAGGAAGGTAGCCGCCATGGTTGAATTGCGTAGCGTCTGCACCGCGATCACATCGGGCTTGCCCAGGTTCATCAGGGTCTCTACCCACAAGCGTCTTGCCGTGCGGTTGATGGTCTGCACCGTATAGGTGGGATCCTTGCGGGTCTTGCTGCGCAGATGGGCGTGATACAGGATCAGCACGGTGACCGAGACCAGGAAGCTGACGATGTCGGTCTGGAAGGTGCTGAACCATTCAGCGTAGTGGGAAAGGTCGGGCATGTTCAGGCTCGCAAGGACGAATCATTCGACTGCCGATTGTAAGCGCAAGCACGAGGCAAGAACGTGAAGAATGCGTGAATGCGTCGAGCCTGCGTAGATGGGTGGAGCAACGCGATACCCATCGTTTGTTCATGTTGGGTATCGCGGAGTTTATCCTGAGCTTCGGCGAAGGGTGCCTCCCAACCTACACATTCCGAGTCAGATAATCCCCCACCACCCCCGCAAACACCGCCGCCCCAAACCAGTTGTTATGCAGGAAGGCCTTGAAGCAGTCCTCGCGCAGTCTGTCCTTGATGAGCGTGTAATGGTGTAGCGCGACACCCGCTGCAACGAGCAGTCCGACGAAGTAGACCCAGCCCAGCCCGGCCATCACGCCGGCCAGCGCCAGCAGCATCAACGTGATGGTGTAGCACGTCATCACCGCCGCAACATCGAACCTTCCGAACAACAACGCCGAGGAATGGATGCCGAGGTGGATGTCGTCATCGCGATCCACCATCGCGTACTCGGTATCGTAGGCGATGGCCCAGAACACATTGGCAGCGAGCAGCACCCAGGCCACCGGCGGCACGTGGCCCAACTGTGCAGCGAAGGCCATGGGGATGCCGAAGCCGAAGGCGATGCCGAGGTATGCCTGCGGGATAGCGAAGAAGCGCTTGGTGAACGGGTAGCTGGCGGCGAGGAAGGCGGCAGGGAAGGCCAATAGCCAGGTGAGCGGGTTGAGCGGCATGATGAGCGCGAAGGCGAGCAGCGCCAGTATCACGGCCAGCCACACGGTCTCGCGCTCGCTCACCTTGCCCGAGGTCAGCGGGCGATGCTGGGTGCGTTCCACATGCAGATCGATGTGTCGGTCGGCGTAGTCGTTGATGGCGCATCCGGCTGAGCGCATCAATACAGTGCCCAGCGAGAAGATGAATACGATGAGCCAGGCAGGGTGTCCTGCGCCCGCGATCCATACGCCCCACAGCGTCGGCCACAGCAACAACAGGATGCCGATGGGGCGATTCAGGCGGGTGAGTTGGGCGTAGAGCGAGAGGCGTTGTTTCAGGTCCATGCCGGGATTTTACCCGAGCGACTCAGAGCTTGAGCCTCAATATCTCGGGCAGAAAAACTTCGGTAACCAGCAGCGGCGCGCCGTGCAGGGTGAACAGTGAGCGGCGCGCCCATAGTCTTTCGGGGCGGGCGTCGATCTCGTCGACGGCACTCTGGTACAAGGGATGGTGCGGGCGCAGGGCTGTGAAATGCAGTGGCTGGCGTACCACCAAGGGATGGGTGAACAACAGGCTGCCGAGCGAGCGGTTGCCCAAGCCTTGCATGGCTTGCCATGCGCCGCGCAGGTCGCCGGCATGACAGGCGCTGTGCGCGAACACTACGGGTTCTCCGTCGGCATGCAGGAACACTTCGCGCGAATAGGCCAGCCGGTGCGGCGCGATGCCCAGCACGGAGGCTTCATCGTAAGCGATGCGCGCCAGTCCGCTGCGCACCGGTTGCACGGCGAACTGTGTACAGCGCTGCTGGATGCGCTGGGTGAGCGAGCCATGGTCGTGCAGCCACGGGCGCAGCGCTGCACCACAACCCAGCGCGGAACCGTTCCAGTAAGAATCAGACTTGCAAAAAGTCATGCTTGTTCGCCATCCATCGTTGTAAGTGCGCGCGCGCGGCTTCCGGGTGCTGGCGCAACAGTTCGTCCGCGACCACGCGCGCCGCATCCAGCAGCGCCTCGTCTTCACTGATGTCGGCGAAGCGCAGCATCGCCACGCCGCTCTGGCGCGCACCCAGCAGTTCGCCGGGGCCGCGCAATTGTAAGTCCTGCTGCGCGATGACGAAGCCGTCCGTGTTCTCGTAGATGACGCGCAGGCGTTCGCGCGCCAGCTCGGACAGCGGCTGCTGGAACAGCAGCACGCACATGCTCTCCGCCGCGCCGCGTCCCACACGGCCGCGCAACTGGTGAAGCTGCGCCAGCCCCATGCGCTCGGCGTGGTCGATCACCATCAGGCTGGCGTTGGGCACATCCACGCCGACCTCTATCACGGTGGTGGCGACCAGCAATTGCAGTTCGCCTGATTTGAATGCGGCCATGGTGGCAGCCTTCTCCTCGCTGCCCAGTTTGCCGTGGGCGAGGCCGATGCGCAGTTCGGGGAATATCCCGGTCAGCGTGGCGTGCGTGTCCAGCGCGGTCTGCAGTTGCAGCGCTTCGCTCTCGTCGATCAAAGGGCACACCCAATAGGCTTGCCGGCCTTTGAGACATGCCTGACGCACGCGCTCGAACACTTCCTCGCGCCGCGCGTCGCTCACCAGTTTGGTAACGATGGGTGTGCGGCCCGGTGGCAGCTCATCGATCACCGACACGTCGAGGTCGGCGTAATAGCTCATCGCCAGGGTGCGCGGGATGGGTGTCGCGCTCATCATCAACTGGTGCGGTTCCTTGCCCTTGTTGCGCAGCGCCAGCCGCTGCTGCACGCCGAACTTGTGCTGCTCGTCGATGATGGCGAGGCCGAGCTTGTGGAACTCGACATCCTTCTGGAACAACGCGTGCGTGCCGATGGCGAGCAGGGTGTCGCCCGATGAGATGCGCGCGGCGGCCTCGGTCTTGGCCTTTTTCTTCAAACTGCCGGACAGCCACACGGGTGCTATGCCGAGCGGCGTCAGCCATTCGTGCAGCTTCAGATAATGCTGTTCGGCCAGGATCTCGGTGGGCGCCATGAAGGCGACCTGGTAGCCGTTCTCGATGGCCTGCAGGGCGGCCAGCGCAGCGACGATGGTCTTGCCGCTGCCCACGTCGCCCAGTAGCAGGCGTTGCATGGGATGAGACTGCGTCAGGTCGTGCGCAATCTCGCGCCATACTTTTTGTTGCGCGCCGGTGAGCCGGAACGGCAGCTTGTCGAGCAGGGCATGCGTCAGTCTGTCGTGCGCGGGCAGGGCAGGGGCGATGCGTTTGCTGCGTTCGCGGTGATGCACGCGCATCGACAGTTGCTGCGCCAGCAGCTCGTCGAACTTGATGCGTCGCCAGGCGGCGTGGCTGCGCGATTCCAGTGTGGCGGCCGAGATATCGGGAGGCGGATTGTGCAGCAGGCGCAGGCTGTCAGCGAAGCCGGCCAGCTCCAATCGTTTGACCAATGGCGCAGGCAGGGTGTCGCCGAGCGGGATGTGCTCCAGTGCGTTGGCTATCAGTTTGCGCAACACGGTCTGCGACAGGCCTGCTGTGGTGGGATATACCGGTGACAGGCTCTGCGGCAGCGGTGTGTCGTCGTCCACCGATTTGCATTTCGGATGCACCATCTCCAGCCCGAAGAAACCGCCACGCACTTCGCCGATGGCGCGGATGGTCTTGCCGACGGCGAGTTGTTTCTGCTGGCTGGGATAGAAGTTGAGGAAGCGCAGGATGAGTTCTTCGTCGCCCTGCTGGATGCGGCACACCAGCGTGCGCCGCGGGCGGAACATCACTTCGCAATGGGTGACCTCGCCCTGTACCTGTACCGTCTCGCCCGGCAGTGCCTGCGCGATGGGGGTGAGATGGGTCTCGTCTTCGTAGCGCAGGGGCAGGTGCAGCAGCAGGTCGGCGCGGTGATGGATGCCGAGCTTGGCCAGTTTGGCCAGCGTGGCCGGCGCGATTTTCAGCGGTGTACTCAATCCTGCAGAACGAGTACCCCGTCCGCTTCCACCAGCGCGCCACGCGGCAAGGAGGCGACACCGACTGCGGCACGGGCCGGATAGGGCTGACGGAAGTAAGTCGCCATGATCTCGTTGACCTTGGCGAAGTGGATCAGGTCGGTGAGGAAGATGTTGATTTTGACCACGTCGTCCAGACTGCCGCCGGCGGCATTGGCGACCGCGCGCAGGTTCTGGAACACACGGTGGATCTGTTCTTCTATGCCTTCCACCATCTGCATGCTGGTCGGCTCCAGACCGATCTGGCCGGACAGGTAAACAGTGTCGTTGACACGCACAGCTTGCGAGTAAGTGCCGATGGCGGCAGGGGCGTCGGGTGTCTGGATGATGGTCTTCTGTGCCATGGTGTGTTCCTCCTTTGAAAGGGCGCGATTCTAACTGACCAAGCGGGCGATACGCTCGTCCGCCAGACGCAGGCGTTCGGCCAGCACATACAGAAAAGCCTGATTGAAATGGCTCTGGCAACTGTCGGAAAGTTGCGCCATCTGCAGCGGGTCGAGCTTCATCACCGAGATGTCGGTGTTGGCGGTGACGGTGGCCGAGCGCGGCAATTGCTTGCCGCGGATGTAGGCCATCTCGCCGCAGCAGTCGCCGTTGCGCAGGGCCAGCAGCAAGCGCGTGCCGCGTGTCACGCTGACGCTGCCGTCGATGATGAGGTAGATGGCATCGCTCATGTCGTTCTCGCGCATCAGCACGGTTTTCTCCGGTTGCTTCTGCCATTCGCCTATGCGCAGCACCTCCCACAGTTCGAGGTCGCTGAAATCCTCGAAGAAGGTCATCTTGCGCAGGATGTTGAACTTCTCGTTCTCGGCGACCTCGAGATCGCTCTTCTCGAAATGCCCCAGGGCGGCCAGCTCGTCGCCGAACTCGCGCCAACTGGGGTAACGATCTTCCGGTTTCTTCTGCAGGGCGCGCATCACGATACGTTCCAGATGCGGCGGCAGATCTTTGCGCAGGGTGGAAGGCAGGGGCGGCATCTCGTTCATGATCTGCTGGTACAGATGCGCCAGATTCTTCGGGCTATAGGGCGAACGACCGGTCAACAGACGGTACATCACCACACCCAGCGAATAGATGTCGGTCAGGTGCGAAAGCGATTCGCCGCGCACCTGTTCCGGTGACATGTAGTTGGGCGAACCGACGTTGCTCTGCGTCTGCTCGACGTCCATGCGTACCGCGGCACCGAGGTCGGAGATCTTGATCTGGCCGTTCTCGTCCAGCAGCAGGTTGGCCGGCTTGATGTCGCGATGGATGACGCCGTTGTACTGGGCATAGTTGAGCGCGCGGCAGCATTCGTACATGCGTTCCACCACGGCATCCAGCGGCAACAGGTTGTCGGAATGGATGTGCTGTTCCAGCGTGCCGCCGGAAACGTATTCCATCGCGATATAACTGATGTCGTCGGCGATCACCGCCTCGTAGATGTCGACGATGTGCGGGTGGTTCAACGTGCCGGCCAGTGCGGCCTCGTTCTGCAGGTGTTTGCGGTTCTGGCGGCCGTTGCGCGTGTCCTCAAGAAAGGACTGTTTGATGACCTTGATCGCGACCTCGCGCTTGTTGAACGGATCGAACCCCAGGAACACTTCGCTGGTCGCACCGTGGCCTATCATGCGCAGGATACGGTAGTTTCCGAGGAAGGCAGGCGGCCGGGTCGGCGGAGTGGGGGTATTGGTTGCGTCCATGCGCGGCAATTTACACCAAGTGGGTTGAGGCGAACAGCCGGGATATCGTGGCTTGTCCGGGATAGCGCTTTAGCCGATAATTCCGGGGCGCCGAATGACGGTCTGTCCGCATTCGGCATTCTTCACGCTACGGGACCATCCATTGAACATCGATTTCCAGAGAGCCGTCGACCGGCTGGCCGGTGTACCCATCTGTGCAGCCCTGTCGCTCTATGAGCGCCTGAAGTCGGCGTTCGTCCCGCCTGCCAAGGTGGCACAACCCAAGCGCATCCTGATCGTGCTGCTGTCCGAGATGGGCAGTCTGGTGCTGGCGCAGCCGATGTTCGCCGAACTCAAACGCCGCTATCCCTCTGCCGAGCTGTACATGCTGATGTTCCGCAAGAACCGCGAAGTGCTCGACCTGCAAGGCGTGATGCCCAAAGAGAATGTCATCACCCTGAACGACAAGGCGCTGGGCGATCTGGCCGGGGATAGCCTGAAAGCCATCCGCAAGATGCGCGCGCTGGACTTCGATGTGGTGATCGACTGTGAACTGTTCACACGCATCAGCAGCATCTTCTCCTACCTGTCCGGTGCCAAGGTGCGCGTGGGATTCGAGCCGCACACACAGGAAGGTCTGTATCGCGGCTCGTTCATGAACCGCAAGGTGATGTACAACCCTTATCACCATCTGTCGCAACAGTTCCTGACCATGGTCGAGGCCATCGAGTCGAGCGGCCGTCCCATCGCCAAGCGCATGCCCGGCGCAGTCGGTGCGCCGCCGCTGTTGCAGTTCGAAGAAGGCGAAGTGGCGCGCGAGATCGCGCAACTGGAAAAAGACTTTCCCGTGCTGGAGGGAAAGAAGCTGGTGCTGGTCTATCCCGACGGTGGCATCCTGCCCATCCGCGCCTGGCCGCCGGAATACTATGAACAACTGAGCGATGAACTGCTGAAAGAAGGCTACGTGCTCGGCTTGATCGGCCTGCCGGATGCCAAGCCACTGGCCAAACGCATCGTGGCGCATTGCGATCACGATCACTGCATCGACCTGACCGGCTATACGCGCAACGTGCGTCATCTGCTGGCCGTGTTCCAGCGCGCCTCGCTGCTGGTGACCAACGACGGCGGGCCGGGCCAGTTCGCCGCGCTCACTTCCCTGCCGACGCTGGTGTTCTTCGGGCCGGAGACGCCCGCGCTGTACAGCCCGCTCGCGCCCAACATCCATTGCCTGTTCACTGGTCTGTCCTGCTCGCCCTGCCTGACGGCGTACAATCACCGCAACTCGCCGTGTGATGGTGATAACCAGTGCCTGAAGCGAATCACACCAGCACAAGTACTTGAGCGCTCGCGTGCGCTGCTGCAGGAGCAGCCTGCCGCATGACGCCGTTCAAGATCCGCATGCACACCGCGTCGCTGTTGCGGCGCATCTTCTCCATCCGCTTCCTCAAGTTCGGCACCGTCGGCGTGTCCGGCATCGTGGTCAACCAGGGCGTGCTGTACCTGGTGCAGGAGCATGTGTTCCATGTGTCGCAGGTGGTGGGCGAGGTGAACTGGTGGCAACTCAACATCGCGCTTACCGCGGCGATCTTCTTTGCGACGCTGAACAACTTCTTCTGGAACCGGCTGTGGACCTGGAAAGATCGTGTGGAGCATCAGCACCGGCCATGGATCGTGCAGTTCGGACAATACACATTGGCATGCGGCTTGAGCATCGCCCTGCAATTCGTGTTTACCAATCTGCTGGCACCGCATGTCTACTATATGATCGCCAACTTCATCGCCATCGGCGTCACCAGTGTGCTGAATTTCCTGCTCAACGACATCTGGACCTTCGGTCGCCTCAAATTCAAGGCGCACGCGACGCCTGCCAAACAAGACTGACATGCTGCGCGACTCGATGAGACATTTTGCCGAATCGCGTCCGCTGCAGTATCTGCTGGCTGTGGCCTTGGCCGTGTTCGTCTACTTCTATGCGCTGGACGGCTTGCACATCCCGCGCAACGGCGACGAGAACGTGTACGCGCACATCACCCGCCTCACCGCACAGAGCGGTGACTGGCTGCCGCTGCAGTCGAATCTGGACAACATGCGCAACACCAAACCGCCGCTGCTGTTCTGGCAGGGCATCGCCTCCACCGAAAAGGCGACGGAATGGGACCGCTGGCATCTGCGTTACCCCAGTGTGATCTACACCCTGCTCACCGCCTGGCTGGTGTTCCTGCTGGGACGCAAGCTGAGCGGAGAATGCAGGGTCGGCGCGACCGCGGCGCTGGTCTTTCTCGCTTTCTTCAGCACCTACCGTTTCGGCCGACCTTATCTGGTCAATCCGGCCGAGACGTTCTGGTTGTTCCTGCCGTTCTTCACTTTGCTGTACTGGCGCGAGCGCGCTGTCGATTCGCGCGTGGAGATACCGCTGTTGCTCGGGCTCTTCACCGGCATCGGGCTGCTGTATAAATCGTTCGCGTTGCTGGCGCCGGTCGGGCTGGCACTGGGCTGGTGGTATCTGTATCAGCGCCACTATCGTCTGCGGCCCTTCCTGCTGCACGATGTCGGCAAACTGGCGATCGTCGGCATCGTGGCGCTGGGTCTGTTCGCGCTGTGGTTCGCAGTCGATCCCGATCCGCAGGCGGTATGGCAGGAGTTCGTGCTGGGCGAGAACGCGGGCAAGTTCGATCCGCACGACGGCAGCTACTGGGCCAAGTTGTTGTGGGGCGGCAGCAGCGTGTGGGTGTTGCTGCTGGGTTATCCGCTCAACGCCGGCCTGCTCGCCTTCCCGGTGATGGCTCTGTTCGTCATCGCCTGGCAACGCCGCTACCGCATGAGCGACGAAGAGCGCCTGTTGTGGATGTGGATGATCGTGCTGTTCGTGATCTTCGCCATTCCCAGTCAGCGCTCGGCGCGTTATCTGCTGGATGCGATGCCTGGCGTGGCGCTGCTGCTCGCCCTGAACTGGCAGCGCATCCCGCGTGCAGCCTTCGTCGCCAGTCTGCTGGCTTCGGTCGCGGTGCTCGCTTTGTTCGGCTGGCTCGCGTACAACCTGGAAGCACAGATGGCCGGCTTGTACGGTACGGTATTCTGGGCGGTGCTGGCGTTCACTTCTCTGCTTGTTGCATTGGCCATTTACGCGTCACGCTGGACGCGCGGCCTGAGCAATGTCGTGGTGCTGCTGACCTTGCTCGTGTTCGCCATGTTGCTGCGCCCCTTTGACGGTGAGGCGGGACGTTACGATGCTGCCGCCCGGCAGGCGACGCAGAATAAGGACGTGTGGGTGCCGTGCGATTTTCGCGCCAGTTGGGAAGACTATCGATTCCTGCTGCCAGATGCGTACATTCACGGTTACCATGCGCAGCCGCCGATCGCGGCCGATGAGCTGAAAGCGCGCTATGCGCTGTTCGCGGTGCAGTTGCCCTTGCAGGACAAGCCCTGTGCGGAATGCGTAGTGGTCGGATCGCGTCTGGAGATACGCGGCCGGCACAATGATGAAGAGATCAAAGCCATGCTGGGCGGAGAAGTGATGCAGCAACTGTTCGTGCGCGAATGGCTGTTAAGCGCAGCAGCGGGCGATGGTGAGGAAATGCAGAATGAGGAAGGGTGTCGTTGATGGGGAAATATAAGCGCCTCGCTTTATTGGCGTTCGTGCTGGCCGCTTTCACGCTGGCCTTGTCCAAGGCGGCGAGCTGGCAAGTCGGTTTTGACTTCCGGTTGCCGCAACCGGTGGTGCTGGATGCCGAGCCTGCACCCGTGCCGGTGGTGAAGAAACGCCGCGGTCGCCATGCGGAGCCGCCGCAACCGCGCGTGGTGATGGGCAAGCTGGAAGCGCATCTGGTCTCCAGCCGTCAACACACCTCTACCCATGCCGCCTCGCTGGTGGAACTGAAGGACGGCCGTCTGCGCGCGTTCTGGTTCTCCGGCAGCCGCGAAGGCGCGGCGGATGTCACCATCAACAGCGCCATCTACGATCCGACCGCGAACACTTGGTGGCGCGAGCAGGAGGTGGCGGGACGCAAGAGTACACAGCGCGGCCTGCATCGCTACATCGCCAAGGTCGGCAATCCGGTGGCGGTGCGCGCGGCCAACGGCGAACTGTGGCTGTTCTATGTGACGGTGTCGCTGGGCGGCTGGGCCGGCAGCTCCATCACGCTGATGACGTCGAGTGACGAGGGTGAGCACTGGAGTACGCCGCGCCGTCTGGTCACCTCCCCTTTCATCAACATCAGCACGCTGGTGAAGGGCGCGCCGTTCTTCTATGCCGACGGCACCATGGGCCTGCCGGTGTATCACGAGTTCATCAGCAAGTTCTCCGAGATCCTGCGTCTGGACCATTCCGGCAAGGTGATCGACAAACAGCGTCTGGCATCGGGGGGGCAAGGGACGCTGCAACCGGTGGTGCTGGTGCGTAGCGAGAAAGAAGCGCTGGTGCTCAACCGCTATTCCGGCAAGGATGCGGACAAGCGCGTGGTGGCGATGGCGAGTGAGGATGGCGGGCGCCACTGGCAGGCACCGCACAAGAATGCCTTGCGCAATCCGGATGCCGCGCTGACCGCGCTGGTGCTGGAAGATGGCAATATGCTGGCGGTGCTGAACGACCAGGAGAACGGCCGCGAATCGTTGAGTCTGCAACTGTCGGAGGACGGAGGAGAGTCCTGGCATGAGTTGCACCGGCTGGAAGAGATGAACGTGCTGCGCAATATGGCGATGTCCGAGGGGGCCTGTCTGGATGTCACGGAGAAGCTGCTGCGCAGCAGCGACCCCCTGTTGCGCACGGCGGATACGCAGACGCTCGCGCCCTATGTCGAGTCGGCACGGCCCAAGGTGTTGGGCGGCGGTACATGTCACTTCGAGTTCTCCTATCCCTACATGATCCAGACGCATAACGGCGACATCCATCTTGCGTACACCTGGAACCGCACCTTCATCAAACATGTGCGCATCGACGCGCACTGGCTGAAGAACCGGCTGGATGCGAAGGGAGGCAAGTGATGCTGTTCACCGACTGGATGGGATTGAGCGGGCTGGCGCTGGTGTGGCTGCTGTTCGCCATGCGTCTGCCCTATGCGCAACGCCTCGATGGCAAACGCCGCATGTTGCTCGCGGGGCTGGGCTATGTGGTGGTGATGTTCCCGATAGCGGGCTGGTCGTTGGCGATCTGGCTGCGCGGCATGGTGGGTGATCTGAGCCTCACCAGCATGCTGCTGTTGTCTGCCGCGGTATTTGCACGACTGTTCGATTTGCCTCCGCAGTGGGATGCGCGCGAGCGCAGCGCGCTGCTGGGTTTCCTCGCGGTGCTGGCGCTGCTGCTGTATCCGTTCGCGCTGGGACTGGGCGCGCTCGATCCCTACCGCTCCGGTTATGGCGGCGTCGCGCTGCTGCTGATGCTGGCGCTGCTCGCGCTGTGGCTGATGCGGCGCGGTTTCTATCTGCTGCCGCTGGTGTTCGCAGTGGCCGCCACCGGCTGGAGTTTCAACATGCTCGAGTCGACCAATCTGTGGGATTACCTGATCGACGCACCGCTGGCCATCTACGCCCTGTGGGTCACCATCAAAATGAACCTGCTGTATGCCTGGCGGAGGAGTCGTGCCTAGCCTGACGCGCAACGACTACCGCACATTGACGCTGGCCGCACTGGGCGGCGCACTGGAGTTCTACGATTTCGTCATCTTCGTGTTCTTCGCCGCCGCCATCTCGCAACTGTTCTTCCCGCCCGATATGCCGGACTGGCTGCGCCAGGTGCAGACCTTCGGCATCTTCGCCGCCGGCTATCTGGCACGCCCGCTGGGCGGCATCATCATGGCGCACTTCGGCGACCTGTTCGGCCGCAAGCGCATGTTCATGCTCAGTATCCTGCTGATGGCCGTGCCCACACTGCTCATCGGTCTGCTGCCCACCTATGCCACCCTGGGCATCGCCGCACCCTTGCTGCTGCTGGCGCTGCGCGTGCTGCAGGGCGCGGCCATCGGCGGCGAGGTGCCGGGTGCCTGGGTGTTCGTGGCGGAACACGTGCCGGAACGCCATGTCGGCTTCGCCTGCGGCACACTCACCGCCGGACTCACCGGCGGCATCCTGCTCGGCTCGCTGGTGGCGACTGCGGTGAATCATGCCTACGACCCCGCTGCGCTGCTGGCCGAAGGCTGGCGCGTGCCGTTCATCCTCGGCGGCGTGTTCGGTCTGCTCGCCGTGTGGCTGCGCCAGTACCTGCACGAGACGCCGGTGTTCAAGGAGATGCAGGCGCGCCAGCAACTGGCCGACGAACTGCCGCTGAAGAAAGTGGTGCGCGCGCACCGTCCGGCCGTGGTGCTCACCATGCTCATGACCTGGCTGCTGTCCGCCGCCGTGGTGGTGATGATATTGATGACGCCGACGCTGATGCAGAAGCTGTTCGCCATCCCCGGCGCCACCGCACTCACCGCCAACAGCTTCGCCACGCTGGCGCTCACCATCGGCTGCATCGTGTTCGGCGCACTGGCCGACCGCTACGGCGCGGGGCGCGTGCTCGCCTACGGTTGTGTAGCACTGGGCGCGACCTCGTGGCTGCTCTATCAGCAACTGGCGAGTGGCACGCAACACTTATATATGTTGTACGCCCTGAACGGCTTCTTCGTCGGCGTGATCGGCGTGGTGCCCAGCGCCGCGGTGATGCAGTTCCCGCCCGCCGTGCGTTTCTCCGGCCTGTCCTTCTCCTACAACGTGGCCTATGCCGTGTTCGGCGGCATGACGCCGGTGCTGGTCAGCCTGCTGCTGCCGGTGCTGGGTGCGCAGATCCCGGCCTGGTATGTGATGGCCCTGAGTATGGTGGGGGTAAGCATCGGTCTGTACCTGTTAAGGCGCCCAAAGGCCCATTTATGAGAGAATGCGCGTCCAATTACGAGAGCGCGCTACGCGCCGGTTCCGATAGGGGAGTTTCTTGGATACGCTAAAAGAGTTGCTTGTGCCGGACATGACCGCGGTCGATGCGGTGATCCGTTCGCGTCTGCATTCCGAAGTGGTGCTGGTCAATCAGGTCGGCGAATACATCGTCAACAGCGGTGGCAAGCGCCTGCGCCCGGCACTGGTGCTGATGTCCGCGCAGGCTTTCGGTTATCGCGGCACGCATCATCACGATCTGGCAGCGGTGGTGGAGTTCATCCATACCGCGACCCTGCTGCATGACGATGTGGTGGACGAGTCCGAGTTGCGCCGCGGCCGCGAGACCGCCAATGCCCTGTTCGGCAATGCCGCCAGCGTGCTGGTGGGCGATTTCCTCTATTCGCGTGCGTTCCAGATGATGGTGGAGATAGGCGAGATGCGCGTGATGCAGGTGCTGGCCGATGCGACCAACGTCATCGCCGAGGGCGAGGTGCTGCAACTGCTCAACTGCCATGATGCCGGCGTTGATGTCGCAAACTACATGCGCGTCATCCATTACAAGACCGCCAAACTATTCGAGGCGGCGATGCGTCTGGGGGCCATCCTCGGCAAGGCATCGGCGGCTGAAGAAGAGGCGGCCGCGAAGTACGGCATGCACTTGGGTACCGCCTTCCAGTTGATCGACGATGTGCTGGACTACTCCGCCGACGAGACGCAGACCGGCAAACATCTGGGTGACGATCTGGCCGAAGGTAAGCCGACCCTGCCGCTGATCTATGCCATGCAGCACGGCACAGCGGAGCAGGCCGCCGTGGTGCGAGCCGCCATCGAACAGGGCGACGTGGCGCGTCTGCCGGAAGTGCAGGCCATCATCCAGGCGACCGGTGCTTTGGAGTTCACGCGTCAGCAGGCCTTGCAGGA